>JABJCZ010000450.1 GCA_018668475.1 Alphaproteobacteria bacterium
ACAGATTTATTTATCGGAGTACGGAGTATGGTCGATCACTGGGCAGCAGCGTGGAGCGCGTCGGCGCAAGGACCTTATCCGCATGGCAGGGAAACAGCGCAGCCTGACCTTTCCGCGCTATTTCCTGAACCTGGGTTTGCTGCGCATGATCAGTCATTTCGAATGATTGTACGACCCGACATCTGGGGGACACAGGCCCGCATCCGTCTTTCCAATGCGCATGGGTCTAAGCCGGTCACCTTCAGTAATCTACATATGGGACTGCAGATGATGAGCAGCGCACTCCTACCCGGGACCAATCAGCCTATTAAGTTCGGCGATGCCGATGACATAACGATTGTGCCAGGTACATGGGCGGTAAGCGATCCAATTAACCTAGATTTTCTCACCGACCCCGGCGATCCATTGCTTGCCGGAAAGTCACTTGCCGTCAGCTTTCATGTCACTGGTGATAGCGGCCCCATGACCTATCATGCCAAAGCGCTTCAAACGTCCTATCTATCTAAACAAGGCTCGCTGCCCGTCAGTCAATCCGAAGACGAAACTGCATTCCCGTACTCGACCACGTCCTGGTTCTTTCTCGATGCGCTCTATATGAATATGACAACTCCGACTAAAGTGATCGTGGTATTTGGCGACTCCATTTCCGACGGGTCGGGCTCCAGCATCAACGGCTTTGACCGTTGGCCGGACGTCGTTGCGCGGCGGCTACATGCCAAATTCGGCAATTCAGCCTCAATGGTCAATCAGGGCATCGGCGGCAACCAGATAATCGGTCCGTCGGATGATACGTCACCGGCAGACCGTCTCGGCGGCATATCGGCGCTCGCACGTCTCGAACGGGATGTCGTCAACATGATGGGTGTTAGTACGGTAATCTGGCTCGAAGGAATAAATGACCTTGGGTTCACCGATGCCACTGCGGCAGATATTATCGGCGGTATTCGGACCGGTGTTACCAAAATGCGGCAAGTCATTCCAAACCTACGGATCATTGGCGCTACGCTAACAACAGCTTTAAACGCAAGCACTGCTGGCCATGGTAGAGAAGCGGTAGACACACACCGCCGGGCCTTTAACGCGTTTATCCGCAGCACCGATATCTTCGACGGTATTATTGATTTTGATGCCGCCACCGTTGACGAAACGACAGGCGAACTCAGGCCAGAAATGGTGCCAAACACCTGTATCGGCGGGCCGGGGGACCGGCTGCACCCCAACCGCATTGGCTACCAGGCAATGGCGGCAGCCGTCGATATCGATATGTTAGTTGGAGAATAGACAAGATGACGAAATTTACAGGCGATATCGGACTTCAATTTACTATTCATATCGCCAATCAATACACCGTACCTGAAATTGTCCGGCTAGCAGGCATTGCACATGATCAGGGATTTGATCAAGTCTGGGTGAATGATAATCTAGGATATCGCCAGATTTTCGTCGTGCTCGCCGCGATGGCAACGAAAGTCCCGATCAGACTGGGTTCAGCCATCCTCGTCCCTTATTTCAGAAATCCCGTCGATCTAGCCGATAGTATAGCAACCATCACAGAGCTTACCGATGGCCGCGAGCTCAGTATCGGTATCGCGCGCGGTGCCCATGTCATTGCCGGCAATCAGGTAACGGCCGAGAAACCCCTGACAACGATCAGGGAGACCGTTTCTTCCGTCAAAGCGCTCCTGGCCGGAGAAACCGTGAGTTTTAAGGATTATCCGCATGTGGGGTCCTATTTTCACCTAAATCCTGATTGGGAATTCCAGCTGGATTTCGAGCCGCAGGCACCAGTGCGGTTCTATTCCGGCGGTAACGGTCCCAAGGGCCTGCAAATCGCCGCCCGGATCATGGATGGCATTCTGATCGGCGGTTATTACAACCCGCTGGTTCGGACAGGCCGACTGGCTGCCATGCTGGAACCACCACGGACCCTCGCCGCGGAAGTTCAGCCGAACATTCCACAATATGATACCTGCGAGCTGAACGTCTCAATCTCGCGCAATCGCGATGCCGCCTTCCAGTTCGCCAAACCCTATGTCAGCCATATGCTGATCTCTCTAAAACAAATGGGGTTTACCGACGACGAGTTCAGAACCATCTTCGTTGAACCCGGTCTGGTAACGGCGGTCGATGAGGCTTTCGAGAGCGGCGCAACGGTGGCGCAGGCCGCCCAATTGATACCGGATGAAGCGGTGAAGAGTTGTTTTGTGGTCGGTGAACCCGAAGAATGCAAAGATCAGATACTCGATCTTATGGAACACGCAGAAAACCTGAATTTCGGACAGGTATGTCTCGCCAAGCTGGGACCGGATTATGAAGAGGCTATTACCCTGCTGCGGCAGCATGTATTAGCGGATTAAGGCAAAATAGAAGGAGCGGAATAGCATGGGACATCTACTGGACGGCAAATGGAGCTTTGAAGACCATCTGTCAGAAACCGCGACCGGCAAATATATCAAAAAACCCTCGCAATTTCGCAATGCCATCACCGCCGACGGCTCCTCCGGACATCCCGCCAAGGCCGGGCGCTATGTCCTGTATTCGTTCATCGCCTGCCCGTGGGCGCATCGGACCGCACTATACCGGGTGCTCAAGAAGCTCGAAGGCGTCATCGAACTGGTCAATACCGAGCAATCCCCTGCCGAACAGGGCTGGGCCTTTGTTGATGGCGCACACGCCGTCCCTGGCACCGATAAGACGGTCAATTTCCTGCACGAGATCTATGCGCTGGGCGAGCCCGACTGCACAACGCGTGTCACCGTACCAATGCTGTGGGACAGCAAGACCTGCACCGTGGTCAGCAATGAGTCCTCAGAGATCATTCGGATGTTCAATACGGAATTTGCCGCCATCGCCGAGCCAACGCCGGATTACTATCCGGAAGCCCTGCATGACCAGATCGAGACGATGAACAACAAAATCCTCGATGGCATCAATAATGGCGTGAATGGTAGTGGCCGCTCAAAGACCCAGGAAGCCTATGAACAATCCATCGAATTGCTGTACACCACGCTGGATGAAATGGAAGAACACCTGTCGCAGCAGCGCTATCTGTGTGGTGATACCCAAACCGAGGCTGATTGGCGGCTATACCCCAATCTGATCCGCTTCGATCCGATCTATTATGTCGGCTATAAATGCAATCTGCGGCATCTGGAGGATTATCCCAACCTGTCGAATTATCTGCGTGATCTGTACCAGACGCCGGGGATCGAGAGCGTCAGCGATGTGCAATCAATGAAACGCCAGGTATTCAGCGCGAACGGCCCGATTGGAGCCAATGGCGTGGTACCGCTTGGCCCAATTCTCGATCTCACCCGGCCGCACGACCGCGACCGGTTTGCCAAAGCGGCATAAGGATTATTTGGAGATAAGCGTCCCGTCGGGGCGGATGTAGTCTTCCCAGACATGCTTGTCGGTATAGCCGAGCATGTCGCGCGCCTTTGATGTTTTTAGACCACTCCAGCAGCCT
>JABJCZ010000215.1 GCA_018668475.1 Alphaproteobacteria bacterium
ATCCGCTCAGGCGCTGGGCGGCACCTACGGCACCGATACCATCAGCAATGTTGAAAACGTTACCGGCACAGACCAGGCGGACGTAATCACGGGCTCCAGCGTGGCCAATATCATTGATGGTGGAGCTTCAGCAGATACGCTGGAAGGCGGCGGCGGCGTTGATACGCTGACCGGTGGCTCAGGCGCAGATATCTTCAGGTATGAGGCCTTGGCTGATGGAGAGAGCGTAGCCAGCGGTACCGGTGCCGGTATCACTGGCGATTCCATCATCGGCTTCTCTACCGGCGTGGACAAACTCTTCTTCGACTCGAACGACTTTGGCAATTTAGGCTTGGGCAATCTAACAGACGGCGTGAACTTCTCCGTCATCAGCGATGTCTATGACGGCACCAATGCCGGAACGAACTCAGAGTTCACTGCTGGCCGCGATTCCTTCATTTTCTCGACCAGCGATTTGCGGCTGGTCTACGACGCTGACGGATCTGCGAACGGGTATCAGGTGATGGCCACTCTTGATTCTGGTTCAGTCGCCGCCGATGACGTGGAAATTTTCACCGGCACCTAGTACCCAAGTCCCCGCTGCCTCATTTAGGCGGCATCGCCCGAATGTGCCGCTTTGGTCCGCGCATGAAGGTCACGCAAGGTCGTCAGTTCCAGTGCAGATGGCGCCGGCGTGGTTTCAACGTTCTCTGCAAACGTCACTGGCCAGCCGCAAGTTTGTTGCACCTGTTCTCGCGAGACACCGGGATGCAGCGAGACCACCGTAAACTCCTTGGTCACCGCATCGGGCTTCCAAGTCGCGAGATCAGTTACGAGTAGCGTCGGCCCCTTGGTCGCAATACCGAGTTTTTCGCGGGCATCACCGCCATCGCCATGACCGAACGATGTGAAGAAATCGATCCGGTTTACCATGCCGCGCTGATTCTGTTTCATCGTGATGAAAATCTCGCCGCATGAACTCGCAATTTCCGGCGCGCCACCACCACCGGGGAGGCGGACTTTAGGGTTGTGGTAGTCGCCGATTGCGGTGGTGTTGATATTGCCGAACTTGTCGAGCTGCGCCGCGCCGAGAAAACCGACCGAAACCCGCCCCCCCTGCAACCAGTACCGAAACATTTCAGGGACCGAAACCGTGGTCACGGCGGTATCGCACAGTTCCCCGTCCCCAATCGATAGCGGCAGCACATTCGGCGCCGTTCCGATGGTACCGCTCTCATAAATCAGCGTGATATCGGGCGCGTGTGTCAGGCGAGCCAGATTACACGCCGCCGACGGCGCGCCAATACCGACAAAGCACACATCGTCAGGGCGAAGTGCCCGTGACGCGGCGATGGTCATCATTTCCTCAGGGGTTGCGTCGCTCATGTTGCGTTCCTGAACTTTGTCACGCGGCCTGCAAAATCCTCCGGCGATGCATCAAATACGTTGGCCTGCATCCAGGCGGTAAAACGTTCGCGGTCCGCCGAGATATCATCCCACTCAAGGTAGCTCACGTTGTCCCGCCCATAATAGCCATGCGTGTAGCTTGGATGGGCGCCGCCCGGCACAGTGCAAATTGCCGATACGGTCCAAGCTGGCAACACGCAGGCGTTAGGGTGTAGGCCGTCAAAATTATCGACAATCTCCTCAACCGTCACCACCGCGCGCCCGGCCGCCAGCACAGCTTCTTTCTGGATACCGACAATGCCTTCAACCAGCACGTCGCCCTTTTTGTTGGCCTTCTGCGCGTGAATGAAGGTCACGTCCGGCTGCATACTCGGCACCGCCGCCAAAATCTCACCCGTGAACGGGCATTCGACCATTTTGATGTTCGGGTTGACGTCGGCCAGACCCGCACCGCGATATCCCCGAAACACAGCCATCGGCAAGCCCGCAGCGCCCGCTTCATAGGCGTTTGCCATTGCGGCATGGGAGTGCTCTTCAATTTCGAGCGGTACCGGCCAGGCATTTTCCACCGCATCGCGTAGTCGACGCAACAGCCCGACCCCGGGATTTCCGACATAGGAGAACACGACCTTCTTGGCCATGCCCAAGCCGATCATCTGGTCGTAAACGATGTCCGGCGTCATCCGAACGAGCGTCAGCTCGCGTCGGCCCTGTCGAATTGCCTCATGGGCCGCAGCATGCGGAATGAGATGTGTGAACCCCTCGAAAGCGACCACATCACCGTCACTGAGGTTGGCTGCCACGGCATCGTGAAGCGACAAAAACTTTGCCACCGAATTTCACCCTCAATCTCTGCAACAAGGCCGCAAACGCCCCGACAACCTTACTTTCCACGACCGAAAACCGCTATCAACATCAAGCCAACCCCGGCTCAACCCGCCGTCAACGTCTGATGCAGTTCCTCCAGCTCCAGCCAGCGCCCTTCGGCGTTGCTCAAGTCAGTTCCTGCCGTCTCCAGCCCCGCTACAGCCTTATTGTATGTGTCGGGGTCGCGGGTGAACAAACTCGCTTCATTCAGGAGGTCTCCGAGACGAGAAACCTCTGCTTCAAGTGCTGCAATGCGTCCCGGCAACTCGTCCAGCTCGCGTTGGTCCTTATAGCTGAGTTTGCCGCGTTGTTTTGATTTCGCCGATTTGAGTCCGGCGCCCCGCAACTCAATTGCCTTGTCCCCGGCGTCCACCGATTTCTGGCGCGCCAGCTGGCGCTGATAATCCGTATAGCCACCTGGGCTCACGACAATGCGACCATCCCCACCAAATCCGTAGGTGACAGTCACCAGCCGATCTAGGAAATCGCGATCATGGCTGACAACGATCAGCGTGCCCGGGAAATCGGACAATACGTCCTGCAACAGGTCGAGCGTCTCCATATCAAGGTCATTGGTCGGCTCGTCCAGAACCAGCAGATCAGCAGCCAGGGTAAACAGGCGGGCAAGCAAGAGCCTGTTCCGTTCACCGCCGGATAGTGTGCGAATGGGTTGTCGGGCCTGGTTTTCGGCAAACAGAAAGTCTCTCAGATAGGCAACGACGTGGCGCGGCTCGCCCCGCACCAAAACCCGGTCACTGTCGCCGGCGCCCAGGGTCTCCCATGGCGTGCTATCAGGGTCGAGCGCTTCACGCTGCTGATCAAAATAGACAACCTGCAAGCCATCGGCCCGGCGAATTGTGCCACCGTCTGGTTCCAGGTGGCCCGTCAACATGCGCAGTAACGTTGTTTTTCCAGCACCGTTGGGCCCGATAACGCCGATCCGGTCGCGCCGCAGGATTCGCGCATCAAACGGTGGAACTATTTGCCTGTCGCCATAGCTTTTGCAGATGCCTGTGGCCTCAATGACGAGGTTACTTCGTGACGCACCACCCTCCAGTCCGATGCTGGCGCCCGGCTGTTGGGACCGGCGCAACTCAGCCTGTTCACGACGCAAATCTGACAAGGCCGCGACGCGTCGTTGATTACGGCTGCGCCGCGCGGTTACGCCACGCTCCATATAGCGCTGCTCTTCCGAGATCCGGCGCTTGACCCGAGCCGCGTTTTTCAGGTCCGCATCCGTCACTTCTTTCGCCCAGGACTCAAACGTCTCAAAACCGGCATCACGGCGGCGCAGACTGCCACGGTCAAGCCACAACATCGCCGAAGTCACCCGGCGCAAAAAGGCACGGTCATGGCTGACTATGACGACGGCGCCAGGGTAGCCCCCTATGTACGTTTCAAGCCATTCGATCGCCTGGATATCGAGATGGTTGGTGGGCTCATCCAGTAGCAGAATATCAGGCTGCGGCGCCAGCGTGCGGGCGAGGTGAGCGCGCCGCTGCTCACCGCCCGAGAGCCCGGCCATGTCACGCTCCGCATCAAGGCCAAAGCGATGGAGAATAGCCGCGCTGCGATGCATCTCGGCCTCATCCGGAAGTCCCTTGGCTGCCCATTCGCCCACCGTGCCTTCCGGGCGCTGCAACAGGCCCTGCGCCAATACACCGACCGTTGTTCCGGGCTGAACGAACCTATCGCCGTGATCCAATGCGACAGTGCCGGCCATAGCGTGCAGAAGGGTCGATTTTCCCGTTCCGTTGCGGCCGATCAGACAAAACCGATCGCGCTTGTCGACAGATAGCTCCAGGCCCCGGAACAGGGGTTCCCGGTCAATGGAAACAGTAACGTCGCGCAAGGAGAGGATAGGCGGCATGGCGCAGGGGATAACACAGCAGGCCCCCGGCTCGTCAACCTCCGGCACCATCTAAATCGGCACTGATTGATACCAATTCCGTGATCAGGCCGATGGCCTCTTGCTGCCTGTCGAGCACGACCAGAGTCCCCGGGAACAATCGGCCAAGATTACCGCGGGTGCCCGATGCATGAGGACCACACCCAAAGCGCCTGCGGCGCCACTGGCCGAGGCAATTTAGCTTGAAGCCCTGCATGGTAGAACATAGCCTCGACCCAGTCTGGCTGCTCAGGCTCCTTCAGCCGCACAGGCTCGCGGCCTCGGCCTGGGACAATCGAGAACCATCGGAGCGTGATCACAATGAAACCCGTAGAGTTTGAATTCAGCCCCTCCAACAGCCACGCCGACCTGATCGCACGGGATTCCGCAACGGTGCTGGGCTGGCGCTACGGGCCGGCCATTCAGTTTGATCGTGGCGAGGGAATATTCATCTACGACTGTCTGACGTCAGCGCTTATGGGACAAGCTAGTCGGATTGCATAAGGGAGTGTTTCTGGCTCATCGTAGTGACCGAAGGGAACGAAGATGAGACAGAAATCGG
>JABJCZ010000216.1 GCA_018668475.1 Alphaproteobacteria bacterium
GACATCGCTCTCCGGCAGTTTAAGTTCATCCAGCGACAACTCCCTCCCGGCAACACCAAGCATTTCGGCTGCAAGTCCGTTGAGGTTGTGCAGGCGGACGCGGTCAGGCCCCTGCAGGGTCGCTAACAATGCGCCACAGGGCAAATCATCCAACGTCACCGCAAATTGCTCGCTGGCGGTTGCCTGCTCTGAATTTTCTTTATTTTGTTGGGCCACACGGCCTCTCAGATATATTTGCGAAGTGGTCACTGCGCATCGCCACTGTAAACCCCCGCGGCCTGTGATCATAAATCATTATTTTGTGGGGCGTTGGAAGTCCATGGCTCCTTATCAGGGCGCCGTGAGCGCACTGGCGATATCACCCTCGCCACGCCGCCCCAGAACGTGCCATTGGTGCCAAAGCGCATAGAACAGGAGCGACCAGGCTGCCCCGCCGCCACGGCGCGAATCTGAATTGGCGAACAAGGCACATACGGCCTCCGGCACACAAATTTCAGCGACACCCGGCTGCGCCGCAACAAGCGGTCCCAACGCTTTTCCACGCCGCGCAATCCAGGTGGCGACCGGCACGGTAAAGCCGCGTTTGCGTGAAAACGCTTCAGCCACGGGCAGCCGGTCGGCAAGCCAGCGCCGCAGCAACCATTTCCCTAGCCGCCCCCGCACCTTGAGGCTGTCCGGCAACCGAAATACGGCCTCCGCTACCACAGGGTCAAGAAACGGCGTGCGGCCTTCCACACCGTGGGCCATCAAGCAACGATCGAGCTTGATCAACAGGTCATGGGGTAACCAGTCCGCGCAATCGGTGGCCTGGGCAACCTGTAGTCGGGTGCGGCCATTGCCGCGCGCCGCCAATTCCGCCGCAGCAATGCCTGCGCGCCAACCAAGGAGCGGAGCGCGCAGCACGCCGGCATCTTCCAGTGCGGCATGCCGCCGCATTGGCCGTGCCCCACCTTGCCACCACGGGCGCCGGGCACTGCGATAGCGTCCATAGCCGCCAAGCAGTTCATCCCCCCCTTCACCGCACAGCACAACCTTGAGGTCCTGCCCGGCGCGACTGGCCAGTTTATATGTGGGTAATATCGCGTAATCCGCCACGGGGTCATCAAGGGCACCAGCGACGGCGGGCAGCAAATTCCAGAAGTCGGCCTCGCTAAACGTCACATTGACATGCTCGGCACCGAGCGCCGCGGCCACGACGGCCGCATGCTCCCGCTCGTCCGGCACACCGGGCTCATCGAACCCGGCCGTGAAGGCCAGCACCGGTGCCTCGTTCAAGCGCGCCATGGCGACCAGCAGAGCTGAGGAATCAATGCCGCCGGACAGGAACATGCCATAGGGCACGTCCGAACGCTGATGCACCTCGACACTGTTCACCAACGCTGCATCCAGGCGCTGCAACGCCGCCTGCTCACTGATCTTCTCCGGAGGACCATCAGGCAGAGCTGTCTGCCGCGTCCTTGCCACGATCTGCCCTTCGCGGACGGTGAGGGTCTCTCCGGGCAAAACCCGGAATATCCCTTCAAAAATCGTCTCGGCGCCGGTGGTAAATTGCAACGCCAGCAATTCATCACGCGCCAGTGGCCGAACCCTCGGCGCCACAAGGCCTGCCGCAATCAGCGCCTGCGCCTCGGAGGCAAAAACCAGGCCTGCCGGCACTTCGCAATAGTAGAGAGACTTGATACCAAAGGGATCACGCGACAGCATCAGCTCACCGCGCTCCGGGTCGTGCAATGCGATGCCCCACATCCCGCGCAATTGCTCGGGATACTTTGCGCCAGCTTTTCGAAACAGCGCCAGCGGTGTCTCGCAATCAGATTGGGTGCGAAACGGGACTGGTAGTGCCGCCCGCAGTTCCGGACTGTTATACATTTCGCCATTGGCGATAAGTGCTGCACCGCTGTCATCAAACAGCGGCTGTTCCCCGGTCTCCAGGTCAACAATTGCAAGACGCGTGTGAACCAGCGCAACACCGCCCTCGATATGCTGGCCGTCGCCATCCGGGCCACGATGAGCCAATGCCGCAGTCAGACGCTCGAGCATGGCAGCATCGATAGCCTGGCCAGGACGGGTCGAGATACCGGCTATTCCGCACATGGCTTAGCCTGTCACGTGCGCCGGGGCGAGCTTGCGTAGCAGATCGAGATAGCTCGCCACCACCACTTTTTCGGTAAAAGCCTCTTCATAGGCGGCCCGGCCCGCCACCGCGAGCC
>JABJCZ010000003.1 GCA_018668475.1 Alphaproteobacteria bacterium
GGCAGCACCGAGATTGGCCTCGGCAAATTCAATCTCGACCAGTTCGCAGTTGTCGAGATCGGCTCTCAGGCCGCGGTTTCCACCACTTTCAACCCAAAGCGCATGCTCTCTGAGCATGTCATCAATGCGATCCTGGTCAGGCGCCAGATTCGACGGTTTGGTGACCGGAATCTTCAAGCGACCGTCGTCGCCAGTGCGTGCATTCGACAGATCAACGCCGACCACGTTGGCCTCGGAAAGGTCGACGTTGCGCAGGTCGGTATCTTGCAGGTTGGCTTCGCGAAATATGGCGCCGTCAACTTTGCAATCGGACAGGTTGGCACCTTCCAGGGACGCGCCTGAAAAATCGACTGCTGAGAGATCGGCGCCTTTCATGCTGGCGCCCTTGAGTTTAGCTCCCTTGAGCACGGCGCCTTTCATATCAGCGTCGTTGAACGTTGATTTTCCAAGTTGCGCATTGGTGAGGTTGGCGTTGCGCATCATTGCGTGGTTGAACGTGCAATTGCGGGAGTCGCCGTCGACGTCAATATTCTGTTTGGCCTTGCCGGAATAATTCAACAGGCCACCCTCGCGCATATCGGCGCCCTTGAGGTTGGCAAAGGCAAGGTTGGATGCGCGCAATTTGGCCCCGCGCAGGTCGGCGCCCGCGAGATTTGCCCGAAATAAGTCGGTGTAACGCAGGTCAGCCGCGTACAGGTCGGCCTCGGACAAGTCGGCATGACGCAGGCTTGCATGGGTAATTTTCGTGCCGGCCAGCTTGGCTTGGCGAAAATTCACCCGCGGTAATTGCACACCGTTCAAGTCCTTAAACGAAAAGTCTGCCCGGACTCCGTCACGGTGCCGCGCCAGCCATAATTCATGCTGGCGAATCCGCATAATGATATCTTGTGGCGTCATTTCTCTGTCCGCAACTTGAACAGGGAGTGTCGGACATTGAAGTTAACAAGCCGTTATAAAATAGGGGAAAATTAGCAGAGACTTGCCGAATATCGAGGCGACTGTCGTTGCGCACATTGGCTACACGGGAGCGGAGCTCGGGCCGGGCGGGTGTGGGAAAAAGGGTGGAGGCCGGGGCCGGAATCGAACCGGCATACAAGGATTTGCAGTCCTCTGCATAACCACTCTGCCACCCGGCCTCAAGGCGCTGGTTGGGCGCGATGCCGCTCATATACGGTGCGTGGCATTGTCGGTCAACCGACACGAGCCACCTTGTAGTGCCGAAGGCGGTTTTTTGATGATGACTACGGGTTCGTTGTCAAAGTTCGTGCGGCGGTTATATTACGGCGCAGCCTTGGTGGAAATATCTGCCATCGGCGATAAAGTGTCTTCATCCGTGGAGAGGTAATCGTGTCCGCACTTAATTTTGCCGACGTTCGCCGAAATATGGTCGAAAGCCAGATTCGCACCAACCGGGTCACCGATCCCCGGATTATTGATGCTCTGGGTGATGTCCCGCGTGAGCAGTTCGTTCCGAAACGACTGCGCGGCGTAGCTTATGTCGACGAGGATATTGAAATTGCGCCTGGCCGGTTCCTGATGGAGCCGATGGTCTTTGCACGATTGATCCAAAGTGCGGAAATCAATGCCGGCGATGTTTGCCTGGATATTGGCTCCGCCACCGGATATTCCGCGACGGTGCTTGGGCGCCTTGCAGGGACCGTCGTAGCGCTCGAAAGTGAGTCGGAAATTGCCCGAGAAGCCGAAGAAAATTTTCAGAGGCTCGGCGCCGATAACATTCTTCTGGCGGAAGGCCCTCTGGAGAATGGATATCCGCGGCAAGGGCCATACGACGTCATTTTGTTGAACGGCGCTGTGGAAAGCGTGCCTAAGGTGTTGCTTGATCAACTCGCCGAGGGCGGACGTCTTGTCGCAGTGGTTTGTCGACCGGGTGACTATGGTCGTGCGACCCTGTTCGTCAATATTCGCGGGCAAATTTCTCAGCGCCCGGTTTTTGATGCCGCGGTACCACCATTGGTTGGTGAATTTTCACAACCTGCCGGGTTCAGTTTTTGAGCCCCCGGCAGTTCCCCTGGAATGACGCTCCGCACAACTGCGGCGAGCGTGGAGTTGTTAAAACTATGCACCGTAGAGTCCGTAAGTCTGCATCCAGCGCGCGCGTCGTGGCAGGGTGGGTTTTCGCGGTATCGCTGGTTGCCTCCGGGAGCTTGGCTTGGGACATTGCCCCAGCGAGCGGCGAGACGCTTGAAGATGCGCTTGCCGCCGCCTACCTGAATAATCCTCGCATCCACGCTCAGCGGGCGAACTTGCGAACGTCGGATGAAGACGTTTCCCAGGCGGTGTCTGGCTGGCGACCGACTATTACGGTTGATGCGGACGCGGGGTTCTCGTCGGTTGAGACCGTGAGTAATTTTGGTGGTGGCGCATCAACGACGACTACTGATGATCTGAAGCCCCGGTCCTTTACCTTCACGTTGAGCGAGCCCTTGTATCGGGGTGGCCGCACCGTGGCAGAAACCCGCTCGGCGGAGAATCAAGTGTCGGCAGGACGATCGACGCTGAACGTTACAGAGCAGGAAGTTCTGCTGGATGCTGTTACCGCCTATATGGACGTATTGCGCAGTGTTGCGGAAGTTGACTTAAGTCGAAACAACGAACGTGTTGTTGCCCGTCAGTTTGAGGCGGCGCAGGACCGATTCGCCGTTGGCGAAGTGACTCGTACTGATGTCGCGCAGGCGGAAGCCCGGCTGTCGCAAGCCAAGGCGGATCGCGTTGCGGCGGAAGGGGATCTCATTTCGGCACGCGCCGGGTATCGGCTGATTATGGGTGATCTACCGGGCACGCTGGTTTGGCCCGAATCAGCGAAGGACCTGCCAGCGGATGAGCGCGATTCGTTAGTTGCCGGTTTGCGTGGCAATCCAGCTATTTTCAGCGCCGACTTCGCCGAACGCGCGGCCCGGGAGAATATTGATGTGGCGCTGTCCGACTTGTTGCCGGAAGTCGCGCTTCAGGCGAGATTCAACAATCAATTCGATACGTCGAGTTTTACTGAAGAGAGTGAAACCGCTTCTCTGCTCGCAACGGTAAATATTCCATTGTACCAAGCTGGTGCCGGACATTCTGCCGTGCGTCAAAGCAAGCAAGTGGCGGCCGAACGTCGGCTGAACCTTGAGCAGGCACGGCGCGAAGTAGTCGAAGAAGTTGCCCGCGCCTGGGAAGCCTTGA
>JABJCZ010000217.1 GCA_018668475.1 Alphaproteobacteria bacterium
AAATAAAATCTGCACGACCGTCAGCCACCGGGAGCGTCAATTGCCAGCCGGGTCGGTCCAGACGCTCGATTGTAACGTCGGAGCCTTCGACGCCGATAAAGAGTGGGCGGGTACTGTGAATGGCGAGGTCAGGTTCAGGACCCGGTGAATCCACCCGTCGGACAAGAAACACACCTGAGCCGCCGGCCTCGTCGGCTGTCAGTTCAAGGCCGCCGGAATCGCAGGGCACAACGCGGTGGCCGACCAGCCCATCGGCGACGACGCTGCGCCGATTGCCGATTTGCACGGGGCCGCCCTCGATCGTCTCTTGTCGGCACGAAGCGAGGTAGCCAATGACAATACGCTCACCCTGGGCCAGCTCAAAGGCATGGCCTTCCGGCAGGAATTCGAAGAGAGCCACTGGCGCACCTGCGGGGGCGTCCTCAACGATCGCCGCGAGCTCGGCGGAAGCCGGATCGCCCGCCATTGCACCGCCAATGCCGACAAGTGCAATGCTCAGGAATGTGACGATGGTCTTGTGCACGGAACTCCTCCAGCCACACGGTATGTGGCGGATACCATGCCACGTGCCGCCTATTCGTGCCACAGCCCTCGATGCGCCTGCCGCGCGCGGCGCTCGGTTTCTTTGTAATGCGCGTTGGCGTCATCCGTCGCCGTTGCCCAGCCCGCGTAAATCATGCCGAAAGACAAATCATATCCGTCGGCCTCGCAATAGGCCGTGCGAGTACCGTCCTTGGCAGACAGCACGTGCGCGTCACACCGCACGGTCGCGCCGATCACGATATCCATCAGTGCGGTTGATGATATGTGGCCGCAATCGTGTTCATTTTCCCGGACCACGCAGTGGGTGCCAGGTGCCAGAACGTCAATTTCGGTCAGGCGAAATTTCTGGCTGCCGATACTGAGGGTCGAGGCATCCTGGACTTCGGCCGACCCGGAAATGGGGTCGCCGGTCACAAAAGGCCGCCAGTTGGCCAGACGCTGGTCAACGCGCTTTAGGGCCGCGGCACCTAGCTGCAGGTCATGTTTATAACCGGGCAGGGCCGCAATCGCCCAACTGTGTCCGCTGCGCACCGCTAGGCTAAGCCAGAAAAAAGCGGCCTCCGGGTCATAGCCCGGGTTCGTGCCGGCGCGGGCCAGCTCTGCCAAATTGACTTGCGCGACCGCGTCGCCGCGTTCTGCCGCGAGACGGTACCATGCAGCGGCGCCAGCGATATCCTGGGGCATGCCTTCGCCGAAATGCATCATGTTGGCAAGGGCGAGCTGCGCGCCCGTATCTCCGGCCTGGGCAGCTGAAGTGAATTCCGCGATGGCTGTTTCGTAGTCGCCACCGTCATAGGCCGATATGCCGTCGGCGAGGTCCGCGTGAACCGCAGACGCGGTGACGATCGTAAATACGAGGGCGGCTGCCAGGGCCGCGATGGTCGGCATTGATATACGTTTCATGCCGATACTCTACCGGTGACGCGGTTCAGTCGGAATCAAATTTTCGACACATTGGCGCGAGCGCGGCGACTCAATCGAGCAGAATTTGATGGCTGAAGGTGTCGCCATCAGAAATTGTAATGCGCTCGAACCCGAATAGTTTGGCGAGGTCAAAGAAAGTAAAAAAATCCTGCACGCCGAATTCGTTGAACAGTCGTGACGAACGCGCAACCGAGGTAAGTACGGCAAAGGCCGCCCGAGCGCGATAGATTGTGTCGATAACACCACCCCGAAGTGCGACGATGATCAACTTTTCAGCATTCTCGCCCTTGGCGAAAATCGCATAGTCCGGCGGGTGTGGTTTGCCCAGCATCTGCTGTGTCAGGCCGACGACAAATTTGATGCGATTTTGACGCGAGGCCTCGGCCATGGTGACCGCTCGTGCCTTATATATTTCGGTGCTGACAGCCGGAGGGTAGTAGTAACCGGCGTGCCGGTCGGCCCGCGCATCCTGTGGTGCGACGGCAGCAAAAAGGGCGCCGAGCACCAAAGCTGGCAACACCAGCCGTAGGCAAACAAGAACATTTACTGCCATGGATACCAAGCCTCCCCGGTCTTCGTCGGTTCATTGTGGGCTGCGCGGTGGCAGTTGTCACCCCGGCGCAAACAGGAACGATCAGTCCTGATCAGGCAAGCGGAACCCTACGCTCGAGAGAAGCGAGCCACCGCTTTACGCGTCGCTGGTTCACGCCGAAGTCGCGGACTCCGTACCGGGACTTGCTGTAGATCGCCAACTTGGTGCTGAAGTCTGATAGCGGTATGGCTTCAACTTGGATGTCGTCCGGAAACCTGAAGACCCGGCTGCGTTGGCAGAACTGGATACGCCGGTGCACGAGGTCGTTATCCATTACGTGGGTTCGTCGCTCGGACAAGGCAACCTCCCGGAGCGCATCGAGCACGGTTCGCCAGTCGGCGCTAAACACCGGGCAATCGTCATCGGGCGAAGCGGTGCTCCATCCTTCCGGGGCGACAAAATGGTGATTGAAAGTTTTGGCTCGGGAAAAATTGCTTAAGTCGTTCATTAAGGCTGTCGTGTTATTATGAAAACAGAGGCGGAAAATACCGATGATCGGGGAAAATGCAAATTGTTGCTGCCGCCCTGACGGCGCGTTGGGCGAAACAGAGCAGCCCACTGGAGGCCTGTAGATGGACGACCAAACGAACGGTGACTGGGACGATCTTTGCCCCCGGTTTGGCATTGACGCATCAGCTATCGAGCGGCGGCGCAATCATGTCGCGCTTGGGCATGAGGATGATCACGCGATGGCTGAAATTTGCGCGGCCTTGCCAAAGATTGCCGATGACGTTGTTGATCGCTTTTATGAACACTTGTTGGCCCAACCCGATCTGCGTGGCGAATTAGGCGGCGATAGCGAGATTACGGCGCTAAAGGGCACGCTTCGGGCCTATTTGGTGGGCATGGGGCAAGGCGGCACTGAACCTGCGTATTTTGAATCGCGGTTGCGCGTTGGACTGGTTCATGAAGCCAGAGGATTACTGCCCCGCCACGTTATGGAATCATTTGCGGTTCTGTTTGATGCACTTGCTGAGCATTTTGAGGCTTGGGCACGTGCGCAAGGCAAAGATGCTGCGCCGCTGGTGCGTAGCCTGGCCAAGTTCATGTGGCTTGATGCGGCACTCGGTGTGGAAGCGTATCAAGAGGCTGCGGCCAGTCGGATGCAAACCGTCGTCGTGCGGGCACAGGAAGCCGAAGGGCAATTGCGCGAAGCGTCGTCGATCGACGAACTTACTGGCATCGCCAATCGTCGCGAATTGATGTCGCGGCTCGAAGTCGAATTCGACCGTTCGCGACGGTACGAAATTCCGTTCGTACTACTGTTTGCGGACCTTGACCTCTTCAAGCGGGTCAATGATGAACGCGGCCACGAGGCTGGAGATGCAGTGCTGAAAGACATCGCCAATCGTTTGCGTGAGGGCACGCGACCAGCAGATGTCGTGGGGCGCTACGGCGGTGAGGAGTTTGTGATCGGGTTAGTCCAGACCCCACTTGATCGGGCGGTCAAGATCGCCGAGCGTTTGCGCCGGGCCATTGCGCTGCAACCGGTGAATTATGGTGACGAGCCAATCTCTATGACGATCTCAATCGGTGTGGCGCCATTGCGCGATACGACGCCGGATCTCGCGGCGCTGCTGGTGGAAGCCGATGCCGCGCTCTACCAGGCCAAAAGACAAGGGCGTAATGCCGTTTGTCAGGATGCGGCAGTGCCGAAAGATGGGTAGCGAGCGCGTCAGGCCGTGGCCCGCCTGAAGACCAGAAAGAGATTGTTGGCGGGCATTGCGGTGGTATCGCTGAGAGCGAGGCCGTGTGCTTCGCTTGCCGTGATCAACGCATCGAGATGGCGTACGCCCCAAGCTGGGTTTTGCGCCCGCAGGGATGCATCGAACGATTGATTGCTTGGCGCGGTCGGTTGTCCGGCCACAATATATGGCCCGTAAAGACACACACAGCCTTCGGCGGATAGACGCAGATTAGCCCCCTTGAACAACCCTTCTGTAGCGGCCCACGGAGAGATGTGGACTAGATTTATGGCGAGAATAATATCGGGCGATGGCTCGGCAAGCCCGTGCGGCCAATCCGGGTCTGTGGTGTCGATATTCAGCGGCGCCAGAATATTGGTGGCAGCGGCATCCCCTGCCCAGGCGGCGATGCTGGAGCGGGCCGACGGGTCGGGGTCGCTCGGCTGCCAGGTGAGCTTTGGAAAATGATCAGCGAACGCGGTGACATGCTGGCCGGAGCCGCTCGCAATTTCGAGCACATGCCCATCGATCGGCAGAACTGGGTCCATCGCCTCGATGATAGCGCTGCAGTTGCGGGCAGCGGCGGGGGCGTGGCGTCGTGCGTCGTCAGTTGGGCTTGGCATGATGCGCAGCCTAGGTCGAGACACATCCGGCAACAAGCGTTGACTAATTTCCGGACGTGCAAATTTGGGCTCAGAGCTGGCAACTCCGCGAAGTCCCGTCATAATCCGCGTCCACCCGAAACCCGGAACAGTTCATGACGGCTGAACACGTTACCGCCGACGGCCCCCTGGCGGCATACCATGCCCTGCTCATGCAGGACGGCCTGGCCTTTGACCCGGTGCAGGCGGCGGCGGCCACCAGATTGCAAGCCCTGCATGATGCGCTTGCTACCTTGAGTGCTGCACCGGCGAGGCGCCGCGGGTTGCGGTTGTTTAGTCGGCGGGCCGTTATTGAGCCTCCTCGCGGTGTTTATCTTTGGGGCAGCGTGGGGCGGGGCAAAACCATGCTCATGGACCTGTTTTTTGCTGGCGCGCCAATCAGTGAAAAACGTCGCGTGCACTACCATCGCTTCATGCAGGAAGTGCACCGAGAACTGAACACCGGTCGGGTCTCCGGCGATGCCTCCGCTGACCCGCTGGCGCCGATTGTTGATCGTCTGGCTGCAGAGGCCCGGCTGCTCTGTTTCGACGAGTTGCATGTCACCGATATCGGTGATGCGATGATTCTTGGTCGGTTGTTTGAGGGACTATTCGAGGCTGGTGTCGTGCCCGTCGTCACCTCCAACCGGGCACCCGACGGGTTGTATGAAGGTGGGGTCAACCGCGATCGGTTCTTGCCATTTATCGACATCGTCAAGGCGCGGATGGATGTCGTCGAGCTGGGCGGAGAGATGGACTACCGGCAGCTTTACCTGCGCGAGGCGCGGCTCTATCACACGCCGCTCAGCGCCGAGGCGGACGCCGCGCTTGATCAGGCTTTTGAACGCTTGACCGGTGGGGCGGAGCTTGATCCGGTTACACTGGAGGTTCAGGGACGGCGTCTTGAGGTGCCGCGCGCGGCCAAGGGGGTGGCCCGGTTTTCGTTCAATGAGCTTTGTGGACAGCCGCTTGGGCCGGCGGACTATCTGGCCATCGAAGCGGCGTTCCACACCGTCATTCTCGATGGTGTCCCGCAGATGACTCCGGCATTGCGAAACGAGGCCAAGCGTTTTGTGACGTTGATTGACGTGCTCTACGAGCATCGAGTGCACACAATTATCGCTGCCGATGCGGCGCCGTCCGATTTGTATCTCGAAGGCACCGGTGCGTTCGAATTCGCTCGTACAGCGTCACGTCTCGTCGAGATGCAGTCAGAGGATTACGTCGAGACCACTCATTCGCCCTAGCCGGGGGGGCGCACCGCTCACAACCATGTCAGCTTGCGGGCGGGGGGCGGTGGCCGCATCATGCGGCTGGCGCGTTGATCAGTGAGTTAAGGAGGCTTCATGTTCAAAGGATTTGAACGCCTGACCATCGAGGTCGATGGCATTGCCATCAATCTGATGAAAGGCGGTAAGGGCCGTCCCTTGTTGTTGCTGCACGGCTACCCGCAATCGCACGCGATGTGGCATCTGGTGGCACCGTTGTTGGCGCAGCATTTTACAGTTGTGGTGCCGGACCTGCGGGGCTATGGCGATTCCGCGAAACCGGCATCTGACGAAGCTCATATGGTCTATAGCAAACGGGCGACGGCGGCGGATCAGGTCGGCGTCATGAAAGCGCTCGGGTTCGAGACATTTGGAGTCGTCGGGCATGATCGGGGCGGCCGTGTCGGGCACCGGATGGCGCTCGACTTTCCGGACCAGGTAAATCGCCTGGCGGTGCTCGATATCGTGCCGACACTGCTGGCCTTCGAAGAGACTGATCAGGAGAAGGCCTCCGGCTATTACCACTGGTTTTTTCTGAGCCAGCCGCCTTGTTTGCCCGAGCACCTGATTGGTGGTGATCCGGTATTTTATCTCCACTGGTGCCTGAAGAGCTGGGGCGGCTCGCTGGACTACTTCATGCCTGAGGCGATGGCGGAATACGAGCGCTGCTTTTCAGACCCTGACACGATCAGGGCGAGCTGCGAGGATTACCGCGCCGGTGCCACCATTGACCTTGAGCATGACCGCGCAGACCTTGAAAAGAAGGTGACTTGCCCGGTCTTCGCATTGTGGGGCGAGCGTAGCCGGATCCATAAATGGTACGACGTCGGCGCCAAATGGCGGGAACGGGCGAGCGATGTTACTGCTGGGTCCCTCGATTGCCATCATTTTATGCCGGAAGAAGACCCGGAAGAGGTGACCCGCGCGCTGTTTTACTTTCTGCGCAGCTGACCGGACGTGATCGCGAGATCAACCGGCAATGCTCGTGTGCAATTGCGCCACGGCGATGGCAGCAAGTACAGGCAGTAGGCAAAGGGCGCCAAGTACCCACGGGTGCATTGATCGCGCAAATTTGCTGGTCCCGAGGTTGATATGGCGCACGGCAACATCGGCAAAAAACACCAGTATGAGGATGGCAAGTGCCGGCAAGCTGGCGGCGCTGAACAGTGCCAGGTTCGCAATTAGCCCGAGCAGCGTCACCTGCGCACCGAGCAACAGGGCCGCGTTCCAAGGGTAGCGGGTCTGCGGCCAATTCCATAATAGAAATCCGACCAGAGCCGCTGCCGTCGCAAAGGCGAGTTTGGCTTGTGTATCGGCGTCGCCGATCATGGCCACGAGCCCGACACCAATGGCGGCGACGAGCAGTTTGATAACAGGCTCCATGCCGCCGTCCCGCCCAGCCTCTGCGCGCCAGAGCGTCACCAGACCGATGAACCAAAGGGCTGCGAGCCCGGCCAGTCGCCAGGGATGGTTCAGGTCTGCACGGGGCTCGGCAAGCCAGTAGAGCGCCACCGCCAACAAGGCGGCAAAAGCGAACCAGCGGGCAAATGGCGCCACCCGGGTCAGATCGATCAATACGCCAAGGATTAGCCCGGCGGCCGTGACGTATGCGATTTTTTCAAGCGAGATGACCGGCGGCAATGGCGGCACCCCCATGGCGAGGCCATAGGTCGCCAATATGCCGAGCCCAACGCCGGCGGCGGACAACCGCGGCCCCATGGTGGCACGACCAGCGAAACGCAGCACGCCAGCCAGCAGGGCGCTGACCAGCAATGGCACCAATGCGGCCTGCACTGCGGGTTCGGCCAGAAATCCGGTCTCGATGGGGTGTCTCCTTGCGCCATAAGCGGCGCGTCTGGTGGCGGACCTTATTTAGCGAAAGTCAGCCTGTCCAGTGGCGCGCCGGTCCGACATCCATATGTAAGAAGTTGGAGCGCCGGTAGAGCCCGGCGCCACCGAGATTCAAGCCAGCAGCCGTCTCAAACAGCCGCTCCGCGGAGATGTCACGGTGGCGGATATCGATCGCCATGCCATAGGTGTGCAGGCTGTTGGTGGCAACCCCTTCACTTTTGTTCGCGAGCCACGCATTGGTGCTGTCCGAGCGAAAGCCGGATATGACATCAAAGTCAGCGGATGCGCCGGTTGCTTCAGCGAGACGAACCAGATGGTCGAGCACCTGGTAAAAAATGCTGCCGATCTGCCCCGTGCGTCGATCGCGCAGCAGAACATCGATGGTCGCCATGGCGTCTGTGTCGTACGTCCCTTCGCGCCAGTAGGTCAATTCGAGTTCTTCGTCCGTCCACAGATTGCGCAATCCAATTCGGCGCTCGTGTTTTTCCCAATACCCGGCGAGCGCCGGGCCCGCCGCAAGGGCTGCGCCACCACCGGCCAGACCGGCTAATATCTGCCGCCGGCCCGGTTGTTGGGTCGCAACCGGAGCAGCGGCACTTTTTGGAATGTTCGATCGCATACCGGAAGCATGACAAATGCCGCTTCCGACGCCAACCCCCTGCCGCAAGGGCTGCGGGTGTCAGGCCGTCAATCGGGCATCGGCGCGCTTGCTCCCGGGCCCGCCCTCCGCGATACTCCGCCCAACAGTAATATCGGGCTGTGCGGCCTGATCATGAACCACGGGAGAAC
>JABJCZ010000023.1 GCA_018668475.1 Alphaproteobacteria bacterium
CCACCATGACTCTGAAGATGGGCGTCGAGAACATGTTGAAACATTACATCCCGGAGGTCGTGGAGGTTCGCGCCATCCAGTAAGGCGCCGGACTGTCCCGGACCAATAACGGGGGAGGACTGATTTTGACGGTTTTGATGGATGCGCTCTGCACAGCGCGACGGGGTGTAGCGCAATATGCTGCATCTCCCGACACGACATGCAGTTTCTTGACGATCTGTGGCCCCAAAAGGTTAACGGGGTGTGGCCAGTGAGTAAGGTCGAATTCGTTGGTGTGTCCGTGCCCAAGGGCAGAGCACGCGCGCTGGCCCTTGGTGGCATCGCGACCTGTGGACTGGTCACAATGGCGCTGTTTGGCCTGGTCCTGAGCGGTGGTGGCCACCCGTTTGGCGACTCCGACGGCATTTCGAGCGCAGGATTAGAGGTTTTGCCGATACCAGGCGCGCGCCCAACCGCCAGCGACCGCATCGCGGCGGAGCTTGCAAGTATTTCGCCTGCGGCAGGGGATCCGGCAGCAAGAAATGGCAAGGAGCATGACCCGAGCAAGTCGGTAGGTGCGTTGCTAGTCCGCTTTGAACAGGCCGGGTACCAGCTGGCCGCCGTGCGTGATGATGATCACCATGTCCCCCGGATTTATGTTGAAAACCTGCCGACCGACCTGGCTGACATGACGTCACCGCAGGAGCGCAAACGCGTCTTTATTGCGGCGATGTTGCCGTTGATCCTGCGGGTCAACGAAGAAATTCTGGCGGACCGTGAGCGGGTGTTGAGCCTGAAGGACCAAATTGGCGTGGGCGTTGAACTGAAAGAAGTTGACCGCCGCTGGTTGCACACTGTTGCCGAGCGCTATGAAGCGGGCCCTTATGAGTTTGCTGATTTGATGCAGCGCATGGATATCGTTCCACCGTCTCTGGCATTGGCCCAGGCGGCAGAGGAATCCGGATGGGGCACCTCGCGGTTTGCGCAGGAAGGCAATGCGCTGTTCGGTCAGTACACTTTTAAGGAAGGGTCCGGCATGGAGCCGCTGGAGCGGTCGGATGATCGCCAGCACTTCATCAAGGCCTATTCGAGCCTGATCGATACCGTGCGCGGCTATATGCACAACCTCAACTATCACCGGGCCTACCGCGAATTTCGGCAACAACGTGCGGCTCTCCGTATAGCTGGCCGCCCAGTAGCCGGCGACGATCTGGCGAAAGAGCTGAAACGCTATTCCGAGCGTGGCAACGATTATATTCGGACGTTGCGCCAAATCATTCGGGTGAATGCGCTTGATCGGCTCGATGATGCCCGATTGCGGGGCGAACAGTGGACCCGATTTGACCGGCCATCGAGCGACCGCTCTTCGTAATAATCAATTTTCGGTTCAGCGCAATTACTGACCGGCGGCGCGCTTGGCGCCATTCGGATGCCGGCTATTGTGGCGCGATGAATTGCAGGCCCAGCCAGCGCCATCTGTCGTCAGGTCCTGGCATCGTGCAATTGACCCGATTGCGCCCCGCCGGAAATGGCTGTGTGAGCCTGACCTCCACCCGTTGTGCGCCCAGCACATCAACCGATGACTGTCCCTGACCCGAAGCGAAGCAGGCCAGCTTGTCGGCGTATTCGCTAAGGGATGGGTCGAGCGTAAAGCCAATGTGCGGCGGATTATTGGTAAGGACCGGGTTTTGCGGCGTGATGTCGATGGCGATAAGCGGCAACGTGGCAGCGATCAGGCGGAAGCGATCCAGGTCGCCATAATTTTCGTTGAGGGCAAATCTGGGCAAGGCGCTGCTGTCCCAGCTCTGGTGTGCCACACCGGATTGTTGTCCGAAGGCGGCGTCAAATCCGCGCTCCGTCACCATGTAGCGGAGCGCGAGGTCAAATTCGCCGTATGGGTAGGCAAATAGGCCTGGCGCGAATCCTAGCTCCTCGCGAAAGCGCCTTTCGGCGCGGTTCAGGTCGGCCTGCCGTGCCGCTTCGTCCATCTCCCACATATGATCATGAGCTGCACTATGGTTGCCGATTGTGACGCCCGCAGCTGCCAGTTCCCGGATATCTTCCCAGCTCATGGTTCGCCGATGGCGCTGGTCAACGGCGTCGGTCGACACAAAAACGGTGAACGGGAATCCCGCGGCCTGCAACCGTGGCCAGGCCACGGTGAAGGTAGACCGCGCGGCATCATCGATGGTGATGCCGATTGCGCGCTCGGGCAGGGGCTGACCGGCTTTCAGAGCCGCAATAATGTGCGGGACCGGTAGAACGGAATAGCCGCTCTCCTGCAGGTGCCTGATGTGGCCTTCGAATTGCTCGATCGTCACGCTGGTTGAGGGCAGGTCAGGTTCGCCAAATCGATGGTACTGAAGGATAACTGCTGAATCCGCAGCGCGCGCCACGCCGATACCGGCCAAAGTCGCCATCATCGCCGTAATGCCGAGCACCAAACCCAGTGCCAGTGATCTCATGGAGTATCCAATCTAGTCGCCCATCAAGCCAGTCTGCGCCGCCGTTTCCCACAAAAGCGGGTAATTTCGAGGACTGTATAACTGATAATGCCACCATTCGTTTAAATAATGGTCAAAGCCTGCACTCGCCATCAGTCCCAGCAACATCATGCGATTTTTCTGAGCTTCGGGAGAAATTCCGTTGTACCCATGAAATCCGCGGGGAGTGAGGTCATCAACCGGCCC
>JABJCZ010000218.1 GCA_018668475.1 Alphaproteobacteria bacterium
GCCAGCAACAGCTCCAGGCCATCACCGACAATTTACCCGCCATGATCGGCTACCTTGATAGAGAGGGGCACTATCGTTTTGTCAACGATGCCTACGAAAAGGCATACGGCACTTCACGTGCCGAAATTGCTGGCATGCACTACATGGAGCTGCTCGGCGAAGCAGCGGCGGCAGAGCTAAAGCCGAATTTGGATCGTGCTTTCGCAGGCGAAGCCGTCTCGGTCGATATTTCCCGCCACTACCGGGAAACCGGGAACCGCCATATGGAATTCCAATTCCGGCCGGACTTCGATGATGCTGGTGACGTGCGGGGCGTCTATATCCTCGGCAACGATATTACTGATCGAAAAGCCGATGAAACCGCCTTGAAGAAAAGTGAAGCCCGCTTGCGCGAAGCACAGCGGGTCGCGCTCCTGGCCAAATGGGACCGTGACCTCGTCGATGACACGTTGACGGTTTCTGACAACCTCTACGATATTTTTGGTGTGACACCGGAAACATTCAGCCCCTCTCTGGCATCCCTGCTCTCTCTCGTCCACCCGGAAGATAGGGAGTTGGTCCAGAGTTATTCCCAGGGCCGCGCAAAGGGTGCCGAGAAATTCAAGTATGACTATCGATGTGTTCGACCAGACGGCAGCGTCATTCATCTCGAGACCCGCAGCGAACCAATTTTCAATGAGGTAGGTACCGTCATTGCCCGACACGGTACTATCCAGGATGTCAGCGCACAGAAAGCCGCCGCCGACGCACTTCGCATAAGCGAGGCCAGGCTCGCCCAAGCGCAAACTCTGGCAAAAATAGGCAGCTGGTACCGTGCAGGCATATCGGGTGCACTGGAGTACTCAGAAGAAATGTTCCATCTGCTAGGGGTGAACAAGGACACGTATAGGCTGACGACGGATGCCTATGTCGAATTGATGCATCCGGACGACCGGGACACCATTCATCAGTACTCGTTTGCCGCCGCGGACAAACCCGATGACTACCAATACGTTCACCGCATCATTTGTCCCGACGGGGCCATCCGGTATATGGAGCATCGCTCCAGCGCTATAATTGATGACCACGGCATTGTCATCGCCCGCAGCGGAACGACGCAGGACATCACCGAGCAAAAGCGTGTGGAAACCGAGAAGCAAGAAGTCGAGGCCCGGCTATCAGAAGCCCGGCGACGGGCTGGATTGTGCTCGTGGCAATGGGACATGAATTCCGGTGACGTCACTTGGTCGGAAGAGGCGCAAGCCGTTCTCGGCCTGCGCCCCAAAGATACCGTTCCCGACCATGCGACTTACTTCACCATGGTTCATCCCGACGATCAGCATATCTTGGTGGAGGCGGAGAAGAATGCCGCATCCGCCACGGGGACGCACGAGTACGAATATCGATTCATGTCGCCCGACGGCAAGATGCGATACCTCCAGGACGTCGCAACGACGACGCGAGATTCAGACGGCACCGTTACTTATTCATCCGGCACCATTCGCGATATCACGACCGAAAAGGCCGCGGAACAAAGACTGCGCCAAGTTGAGAGCCGTTTCTCCCTCGCCCGCCGGCATATCGGGATCGGCTTTTGGGAGTGGACCGTCGATACCGGTAAAGTCATGTGGTCAGATGAGGCACAGCTCATTTACGGGTTTGAGCCTGGAACCGTAGAGGCGAGCCACGACTTATTTTATCAACACATTCACCCCGATGACCTCGAAAAATTTCGTGCTGCAGAGCAGGAAGCCATCAAGGGTCAAAAGAATATTTACGAATCGGAATATCGCTGGATTACCCCAGCTGGAGAAACAAAGCACTTTTACGGCGCTGGCGTTATCACCTATGACAGCAATGGGCAGGCCAGCATCGCCACAGGAATCGTTCAGGACATCACCGGCCGCAAGTTAGCCGAACAAAGACTTCGGGACAGTGAAAATCGATTAGCGCTGGCACAGAAGCAGGCCCACATCGGCAATACTCACCGCATTATCGCGACCAACGAGGCCACGTGGTCGGACGAAATCTATGAAATTATGGGGCGGGACCCGGACACCTATGATCCCTCGACAGAGGATATCCTCGACCTGTTTCATCCCGATGACCGGCAACAGTTCAACACTTACTTCGATACCGCCACCGCCAATGAAGAACAGTACGGCATTGATATCCGCATCGTTCGACCTGACGGCGAAATCCGCGAGGTCCATTTGCAATCGGGGCCCGGCTACGATGAAGACGGGATCTATTCATTTCGCCGCGGTACTGTCCAGGATGTAACGGATCGAAAGCAGGCAGAGCGGGCTGTTGTTGAAAGTGAACGGCTTCACCGCAGCATCCTCGACAACATGGTCGATACATTTTTTCGGTTCGACACCGAGGGCCGCATTGTTATGGCATCACTATCGGCAGAGACCCTACTCGGCTACACGTTGGCTGAGCTGAAAGGCCAAAAACTGTCGGCGCTTCATAAAAACGTCGAGGAGCGGGACCATTTCCTGATGCAAATGCGTGACTCGCCGACTGGCGTCCGCGGCTTTGAAGCAGAGATGATCGCCAAGGATGGTCGCTCCGTGTGGGTCTCGACCAATGCACGCCACTGGGTCGATGCTGAGGGAAATATTCTCGGCATCGAAGGGACCGTTCGCGACATCACCGAGGAGCGCGAAGTCTCGGAACAGTTACGCCAGGCTCAGAAAATGGAGGCCGTTGGCCAACTGACAGGGGGCGTTGCGCATGATTTCAACAATATGCTGGCCGTCGTCATGGGTAATATTGAGCTCGCCATCGACAGCACCGACGAAGGCTCGCGCACCAACACACTTTTGCGCAACACGCTGACGCGCACAGAACGCGGCGCCGAGCTGGTCAAACGCCTTCTCGCGTTTTCCCGCAAACAGGCGCTGGCGCCATCTGTTGTTCAGTTGGATGACATCGTGCAGAGCATGACCAGCACATTCGGCCAAATGCTTGGCGAGACGACACAGGTGGTAACGCGATCGATTGATGGATTGTGGCCCTGTAAAGTGGACCGGAGCGAGATCGAGAATGCGCTTCTCAATCTCATAATCAATGCGCGCGACGCTATGCCGAACGGTGGGATGATCACCGTCACGTCCACCAATGCAACACTCGACAACGAGGGTGCTGCAGCGGTTGAAATGGTGCCGGGCGACTACAGCGCTGTAACCGTCACCGATGTCGGCACCGGCATGACTGCGGACGTGCTGGACCGCGTGTTCGAGCCCTTCTATACGACCAAAGGCGTTGGCGAAGGCACGGGCCTTGGTCTGCCCATGGTTTATGGATTCGTCAAACAATCGGGCGGCGGCATCCGGATCGAGACCGATCCGGGAGAAGGAACTTCAATCACGCTGTATCTGCCGCGGGCGAGCGGACCCTTGACGATGCCAACCAGCGCAGAGGCCCAGCCAACCGAGGGCAATTCCGGTCAGACGGTACTCGTGGTCGAAGATGATAAAGCGGTCAGGGCCATCGCTGTCTCAATGATTTCAGGTATGGGCTACAAATTCATCGAGGCCGAGAACGCGGCCCAGGCGATGCAGGTGCTCGGCGGAAATGAACGCATCGATGTCCTGTTTACCGATGTCATCATGCCAGGAGAAATGCGCGGGCCGCAGCTCGCCGTCGAAGCACAGAAGATCCGCCCCGAGCTGAAGGTTATTCTCACGACCGGCTACAACGACATTGTCGACATTGACGCTCAGTCAGAAGGCCACGAATTTGGCTTGCTGCGTAAGCCCTATCGTCGCGTTGCGTTAGCCAAAGCGCTGAGTGATATGCTAGCGAGCGAACCATCCTGAAACACCTAAGGGGGAGCATCGTGAGCCCGGCTTAGCGGCACCAGCCGTAGCGCGGGGTCGACTTAGGATGGCCCCCGAGGAGGCGGGCTGCCGGCTCGCCGACCAATCCGCAGGTCGCGGTAAATCCAGACATTCAATACGAAGCCGAAGCCGGTTAGCAGAGACAGCATCGCCGAGCCGCCATATGAAATCAGCGGCAGCGGCACGCCAACCACTGGCATCAATCCCATGACCATGCCCACATTGACGAAAACGTAGAGAAAGAACGTCACGACGACGCCAAGCGCCAGCAGGCGCCCGAATTGATTGTGCGAGCGAAGAGCAATGATCGTGCCGAAAAAAATAATCGCGAGATACAGCACCAACGTGCCAAGAGCGCCGACCAGGCCGAGTTCTTCCGCCAACATGGTGAAGATGAAATCAGTTTGTTTTTCTGGCAGAAAGTTGAGGTGCGCCTGGCTACCCTGCATGAACCCCTTGCCAAACACGCCACCGGAGCCCAGCGCGATCTTTGACTGCAAAATGTGATATCCCGCTCCCAGGGGATCACTGCCCGGATCGAGGAATGTCAGCACACGGGACTTCTGGTAGTCCCGCAAGAATTGCCAGGCGACCGGCACCGCACCGATGACTCCGGCGGCCGCCAACCCCAGTTTCCAGAGCCGCATCCCTGCCAGAAACAGCACGGATGCTCCGCCCAGCACTAACAGAATCGCCGTACCAAGATCGGGTTGACGCAAGACAAGTGCGACAGGCAGAAGGATCAACAGTAGCGGCAGAACGAACACACGAATGCGCCCGATATCCTCAAAACTGACCCCGTGAAAATAGCGCGCCAGCGCCAAAATCAAGGCGATTTTCATGAGTTCGGACGGCTGCAACTGGACCGGTCCGATGGCCACCCAGCGCTGCGCCCCCATAGCCGTCGCACCGAGTAACTCAACCGCGACCAACATGATGAAAGCGAGGCCGTAGCACCAGTATGCCGCTCGCATCCAGAACCGCAGGTCAATCAAGGCGACGGTCAGCATCAGACAAAAACCTACCCCGAACCGCATCATCTGCGATTTGGCCCAAGGGTCGATGTTGCCGCCGGCGGCGGAATACAGCATCAGAAACCCGACAAACGCCGGGCAACAGACGAGCAGCACGAACGCCCAGTTCATGTGTAGAACGCGCTCCAACAGGCTGAAGCCGGGGCGTTCCTGATTGATGGCGAGGGTCATGATATTTTACGCCTGAGGTCAAGCAACGGCGCATCCGACGGCACGCTTGCGGGCCCCCCGATGCGGCTTGCCGTCACCTGCTGCGCGGGGGTTCGGCCAATCGGGTCGCGCCGTTGGGCTTCATGCAGGATGTCGCGCACGATCGGGGCCGCGACGGTCGATCCGCCACCGCCATGCTCGACCACCACCGCTGCGGCATAGCGCGGCGCTTCCAATGGGGCATACCCGACGAACAGCGCATGGTCTCGGTACTTCCAGATACGGTCCTGATTTTTTCGCACGCCCTCCTCGCGCTCGCGCTTGGATATCCGGCGAACCTGTGCACTACCGGTCTTGCCAGCCATGGCAAACTCCGGCTCGTCAATTCGCGCCCGAAATGCTGTGCCGCCAGGACTGTTGACGACACGACGCATCCCGTTCTGGACAACGGCAAGGTGCGCCGGTGAAATGTTCATAGTAGGTGCTGCATCGCGCGGGCGTGGCACCGGGGTGCCGTCGCGGTAAATCGAGCGCACCAGAGTCGGGCGCACGGCAATGCCCCCGTTGGCAATCCGCGCCGCCATGACCGCAAGCTGCATGGGCGTCGCCAGCATGAAGCCCTGACCGATGCCGACAATCAGGGTTTCACCAAGTTGCCAAGAAACCCCATGCTGCTTCTTCTTCCATTCATTGGACGGAACTAGTCCGCCCTTCTCGCCGGGCAACTCGATGCCAACCGGACTGCCGAAACCAAAGCGCCGGGCCATCTCACCAATGCGCTCGATACCCACGCGCTTGGCGGCCTCGTAGAAATATACGTCACACGATTTTTCCAGTGCGAGTTCCATATCAACCCGACCATGCCCACCGCGGCGCCAGCAATGAAATTTGGTATCACCCAGGGTCAGGTGGCCGGGACAGAAGAAACTGTTCTGCGGCGTCAATTCGCCGCTTTCAAGCGCCGCCAGTGCGACAATCATCTTGAACGTCGAGCCCGGCGGATACTGCCCGGAGATCACCTTGTTGGTCAGCGGAAAGCGCGGATGCTCGATCAGTGATTTCCATTCGGTGCTACTAATGCCAGTGGTAAAGCTGTTGGGGTCATAGGCCGGGGTCGACGCGAGCGTGAGGACCTCACCTGTATGCACATCCAGAACTGCAGCAGCAGCGCTCTCTTCCCCCATGCGGGCCATGGCATAATCCTGCAGACCCATATCGACACTGAGCACGTGGTCGTCGCCTGGCTGGCCCTCATCGCGCTCCAGCTCCCGAATAATGCGACCGACTGCATTGACCTCAACCTGCCGGCTCCCGGCTTTGCCACGCAGCCCGCTCTCAAATATCCGCTCGACGCCGGTCTTGCCAACCCGGAATCCGGGCAGTGAAAGTACTGGATCCCCCTCCTGCAATTCGTTTTCCGAGACAGCGCCGACATAGCCGATCAGATGAGCCGCCTTCGCGCCGTAGTCATAGTGTCGATTCTCACCGACCTCGATGATCACTCCCGGCAAATCGGGGGCGCTGACTTCGATCCGGCTAACCTCGCGCCACGAGAGGTTCTCCCGTACTGTGATTGGCACGAAACTTCTCTTGCGCCCGGCCTCGCGCAGAATACGTGCCCGCTCCTGCTCACCCATCGGCACCAGTGCAGCCAGCGCCTGAAGCGCCGGCTCCAAGTCACCAGCTTGTTCGGGCACCAGAATGAGCCGGTAATTCTGTCGATTGGCCGCCAACGGTTGCCCAAAACGGTCAAAAATACGGCCTCGTGGTGGTGGCAAAAGCTGAAAGCTGATGCGGTTATCATCAGCCAGTACCCGGTAACGCTCACCTTCGACCACCTGCAACTGGTAGAGCCGGCCCGCAAGGCCCGCGATCAGCGCCGCCTGCACGCCGCCCAGCACGAAAGCGCGGCGCGTGACCTGTTTGATGCGGCTGTGGCCTCCGGATTTATCGACCATCCTCAGTTCAGCCTCTTCAGACCCGCGCCAGAATGCCGTTGTGGAGCTTGGTGAAAACAAAGCCCAACAAGGGATACAGCAGCACGGTCAGGACGACATAAACAATCAGCGGCAAAGGTGGTACCAGCAGGCCGTAATAAGCGCTGGCAACGACCCAGCTCATGGCCGCGGCGCCCGGTGCCACGAGCGAGAAACCCCACCATACGACACGAAACGGCTTGCCATGAAAAAACGTGCGTTGGGACCCTACGACGCCATGCACGCACAACAACACCAGCGCCGTCATACCCAGCGGGCCACCCGACAGGAAGTCCTGCAACAGACCGGCAGCAAAGGTCGCGGCATAAGGCAGTTTGTCGGGCCGGTAAATCGCCCAGTAGTAAACCGCCATCAGCGAAAACGCCGGCGTGACGGGGGCCAGGCCCGGCAGATGCCACGGCACCACGCTGGCGACGACCAGTAACAATACGGTGGCGAACGGGAGGAGGCTTCGGGCGGTAAAATCTGTGCGCTCGACCCACCCGGCGGGGGTCATAAGGGCAACTCCGCCCAAGGCCGAAGATGAGCGGCTTCACCCAAAGGGGCGATCATGGTGCACCCTCGCCGGATGAATTGATCATATGGGCACGCCCGGCACGGCGCGTCGCCGGTAAAATGCCGGGCAATGAATAATCAAGCACGGTAACGAATTCCAGTCGATCCCAC
>JABJCZ010000219.1 GCA_018668475.1 Alphaproteobacteria bacterium
CCCGAACGCATCTTGTTCGACCTCTAGACTCCAACTGATCCGGCGACCAGGCCGAACCACAGGAACGGAAAAGACCCATGGCGGAAGACGTATACGATGTCGTTGTAATTGGCGCCGGCCCCGGCGGCTACGTGTGCGCCATTCGGGCCGCGCAACTTGGCCTCGATGTGGCCTGTGTTGAGAAATCTGAGACATTGGGCGGCACCTGTCTGAACGTCGGCTGCATTCCATCAAAGGCCCTGCTTCACGCCTCCGAGGAATTGGCCCATGCCAAAAAAGGCCTCGCCAAACACGGCGTCAAGGTTGAAGGAGTGAGCCTCGACCTGGACGCCATGATGGCGCACAAGGATGGGATCGTTGGTCAACTCACCAAGGGCATTGGCATGTTGCTCGACAAAAACGATGTGGAGCACCTGCAAGGTACCGGGCGTATCGCCGGCACCGGCCAGGTCGTCGTGACTGATGCCAGCGGCACAAAGAAAACCATCACCGCCAAAAACATCGTGATCGCCACCGGCAGTTCGCCCGCCAGTATCCCCGGTATAGAAATTGACGAGGACCGCATCGTTTCGTCCACCGGCGCACTTGCGCTCAAGGCCGTGCCAGAGCATCTGGTGGTGATCGGCGGCGGCTACATCGGGCTGGAGCTTGGCTCGGTCTGGGGCCGGCTCGGCGCCAAGGTCACGGTCGTCGAATTCCTCGACCGCATCACGCCAGGCATGGACGGCGAAGTAGCGCTGCAGTTTCAGAAACTGCTCAAACGCCAGAAAATGAAATTCAAACTGAGCACCAAAGTTACAGGCGCTGAAATTACCAATGCCGGCTTAAACCTGACGACCGAACCGGTAGACGGTGGCGATGCTGCAACGCTGGAGGCCGATGTTGTGCTGGTCGCCGTGGGGCGGCGCCCGCACACTGACGGGCTCGGCTTGTCTGAAGCTGGCATCAATACGACCGACCACGGCTTTGTCTCCGTGGACGAGCATCTCGAAACCAACATCAAGGGCGTTTACGCCATTGGCGACGTGGTGCCAGGACCAATGCTCGCGCACAAGGCCGAGGAAGAAGGCGTCGCGGTCGCTGAACGAATTGCTGGTGGCGAACCACATGTGAACTACAACACAATTCCCGGTGTCGTTTATACCGCGCCGGAGGTTGCCGCCGTCGGCAAGACGGAAGAGCAGCTTCAGGAAGAGGGAATTGAGTACAAGGTCGGCAAATTTCCGTTTATGGCCAATGGCCGGGCCAAGGCCATGTCATCGGTCGATGGCTTTGTAAAAATTCTCGCCTGTGCCAAGACGGACAAAGTGCTCGGTGTGCATATTATTGGTCAGGATGCCGGCACACTGATTGCCGAAGCCGTGCTCGCCATGGAATTTGGTGGCTCGGCGGAAGACATCGCACGGACATGCCATGCTCACCCGACTCTGAACGAAGTGGTCAAGGAAGCCGCCCTCGCCGTCGCCGGCCGCGCAATCCACATGTAGCTTGCCGCAAGGCAATCAGCGGGCGCGCGGATGCGCCCCGTCATAGGCGGCAGCCAGTCCGGCTGCATCTACCTCGGTATAGCGTTGCGTCGTTGATAGACTGGCGTGGCCTAGCAGTTCCTGAATGGTGCGCAGATCGCCGCCATTTTGCAGCAGATGGGTAGCAAAGCTGTGGCGCAGAGCATGCGGGGTCGCGGTATCCGGCAAATCCAGCGCGCTTCTGAGTCTCGCCATATGCGCCTGGATAACACGCGCGCCAAGCGGACCGCCCCGCTGGCCAAGGAACAGGCGCCGGTCCGCCATCAGAGGATAGGGGCAGGCAGCGATATAGGCATCGATGGCGTCAGCAACGATGGGCAGCACCGGCACCATGCGCTCTTTATTGCCTTTGCCGCGTACACGTAGCCGCTCAACGCCCTCGGCATCAGCCCGTGTCAGACCAAGCGCCTCACCAATTCGCAGGCCGCAGCCATACAACAACAACAGCACCGCCATGTCCCGCCGGCCCTGCCAATCGACTGCCTCGCCCGGTTGCGGGGTGGCCACTGCACCAATTACAGCCACCGCCGATTTCTCATCCAGCGGCCGCGGCACCGCGCGTGGCAGGCGCGGGCTGCGAACGGCGGCCAGTGCCGCGCTATTGACGTGGCCGGCACGCTCTAGCCGACCGAACAGACTACGCAGGGCTGATAGCGCCCGCGCGGTAGAGGTGCGCGCCTGACCGGCGTTGGCCCGCGCCGCCAACCAGCTGCGAAAATCCGCCGCCTTCAGATTGTCGAGGTCCTGGAGTGACGCCGGCCCACCGAGGTGCCCGGCGAGGAACGCCATAAACGAGGCGAGGTCGCGCAGGTAGGCCGACACCGTGTTGGGTGATACCTGGCGCTCGTCGGCCAGCCAGCGATGCCAGCCTTCCAGGGTTGCCGCAAGGTCCGGTGCCGCAACGAGGCCTACCCCGCCTATTTGGCAAGTCGGCTCAAGTTCGGTGGCGTGCGGTTCGCCGATCGTCCTCTCCCTGAAGGGTCTGCGTGCCCGACTATTTCTCCCTGGCCTTAGAGGATCGTCTGGCCTGTTTTTTTCCAGTCCGCGAGGAATGCGGCAAGGCCTTTGTCCGTCAGCGGATGGCCAACGAGGGTCTTGAGTACAGACGGCGGCACCGTGGCAACATCCGCACCGATTTTCGCCGCTTCAACGATGTGCAGCGGATGACGGATAGAGGCGACCAGCACCTGGGTATGCAACGTGTCGGGATAGTTGTTGTAGATGGTGACGATCTCATCGATCAGCCCCATGCCGTCGGCCGAAATATCATCAAGCCGGCCAACGAACGGCGAAATGTAGGTTGCTCCCGCCTTGGCCGCCAGCAGGGCCTGCGACGCCGAGAAGCAGAGCGTGACGTTGACCTTGGTACCGGCCTGCGACAATGCCCGGCAGGTTTTGAGGCCATCCCATGTAAGCGGGACTTTGACGCAAACGTTGGGCGCAATGGCGGCCAGCTTTTCGCCTTCAAGAATCATGGTTTTCGAATCGGTCGCCGTCACTTCGGCACTGACCGGCCCTTCAACCAGATCGCAGATGATTTTGATCGTTTCCAGAAAATCGCCGCCAGCTTTGGCGATGAGCGACGGGTTAGTCGTCACGCCGTCCAGCAGGCCCGTGGCCTCGAGCTCCTCGATTTCCTCAATTACAGCCGTGTCAGCGAAAAACTTCATCGCCTCCCCATTTCATGTTGGATGTCCGCAGAAAAGGCCATATTCACAGCCCGCTTTCAATTCAGTTCGCGGTGCGCTTGCGACGACCGCGAGTCGAGGTCACATTCTAACCTGATGGCTACATCGGACGCCACTTCCTCGCCCCGGCCCACGGCGGACGCTCCTCAGGCAGCGACCATTGCCGTGCTGTTGCCGTTGCCGCTCACCGAAGCCTATGACTACAAACTGCCGTCAGGCTTAGCGCCTGAAGACGCGAGACCCGGCACATTTGTGCGGGTGCCACTGGGCTCGCGTGTCGTGATTGGCGTGATCTGGGGCGATGGCCGTGGTGACGTGGCCCCTGCCAAGCTGCGCGAGATTCTCGATATTCTGCCAATGCCGCCGCTCTCCGATGGCCTGCGCAAGCTGGTGGACTGGGTCGCCGCCTATACCCTGTCGCGGCGCGGGGCCGTACTGCGGATGGCGATGAGTGTGCCGGCCGCATTCGAGCCTCCCCGTATGAGGACCGTCTATCGCAACGGATCGGCCCGCCCGGCGCGCCTGACCCCGGCGCGCCAGCGCGTACTTGACGTTGTGGCCGACGACCCGCCTCGCAGCGCCGCCGACCTCGCCGAGACTGCCGGCGTCAGCCCCGGTGTAGTCAAGGGACTAGCCGATGCCGGTGCGCTGGAAGCCGTAACGGTGCCGGACCGCGCAAGCTTCGAGCGGCCTGACCCTGCGCGCGCCGGCCCCGCCCTCTCCGAGCCGCAAGCTGCTGCGGCGGCGATATTCCGCAATGAGGTTGCCGCCGCCCAGTTCCACACCAGCGTGCTCGACGGGGTGACAGGCTCGGGCAAAACGGAAGTCTATTTTGAAGCAATCGCAGCAGCCCTTGCTGCCGGGCGTCAAGCACTGGTGCTACTGCCTGAAATTGCCTTGTCGGCGCAGTGGCTCAGCCGCTTTGAAGCCCGGTTTGGTGCGCGACCGGCGGTTTGGCATTCTGAAATCGGCCAACGCATGCGCCGCGAGACCTGGCGGGCAGTGGCCGAGCGCCGTGTCCCGGTTGTCGTGGGGGCGCGATCGGCCCTCTGGCTGCCGTTTCCCGAGCTTGGCGTCATTGTCGTCGATGAAGAACATGACGCCGCTTACAAGCAGGAAGAGGGCATTATCTATCACGCTCGCGACATGGCGGTGGTGCGCGGTCGACTGGAAGAGATTCCGGTCATTCTTGCCTCCGCCACGCCGTCGCTTGAAACGGTTCGCAATATAGAGGGCGGCCGCTACGCACGGCTCGAGTTACCGACCCGTCATGGCGGTGCCACCCTACCCGATATTGAGGCGATTGACCTGCGGGAGAGCCAGCCCCCGCGCGGCGCCTGGTTGTCGCCTCCGCTACGAGCCGCCTTGACCGCGACATTTGAAGCCGGTGAGCAAGCTGCCCTGTTCCTCAATCGGCGAGGCTATGCACCGCTGACACTCTGCCGCGCCTGCGGCCACCGTATGGAGTGCCCCAATTGCTCTGCCTGGCTCGTGGAACACCGTTTTGCGGGCACACTGGATTGCCACCACTGCGGGTTCGTGCGCCCGCAGCCCGAGTCATGCCCGCAATGTGAGGTCGAGGGCAAGCTCGCGGCTTGCGGGCCGGGCGTCGAGCGGCTGGCGGAGGAAGTCGCCGGGCTATTTCCTGACATCCGGTGCGAGATCGCGACCAGCGACACGATGACCAGCCCAAGCACGGCGCAAGCGCTGATTGATCGCATCAGCAATCACGAGATTGACTTGGTAATTGGCACCCAGGTAATCGCCAAGGGACACCATTTTCCGATGCTGACCCTGGTTGGGGTGGTCGATGCGGACCTGGGCTTATCGGGCGGCGATCTGCGGGCCGCGGAGCGCACTTACCAGCTACTACACCAGGTTGCGGGCCGGGCCGGCCGCGCCCAGCGCCCCGGGCGGGTGTTGTTGCAGACCTATATGCCGGATCATCCGGTCATGGCAGCACTGGTCTCGGGCGCGCGCGATGCCTTTGTTGCGGAGGAAACCGCCGCTCGGGCCGAGAATGATCTGCCACCGTTTGGCCGGCTCGCCGCCTTTGTCGTTTCAGGCCGATACGAAAACGCTGTGGCCCGCGCCGCCAATCAATTGGCCCGAATCGCCCGGCGCGACATGGCGCCTGATGCGGGCTTGATCGTGCTGGGCCCGGCTCCTGCCCCCTTTGCCTTGCTGCGCGGGCGATACCGATATCGCCTGCTCGTCAAAGCCAGCCGCAAGGCCCGTCTGCAGGCGCATCTCAAGGGCTGGCTGAGCACGCTGGGAGAGGTGCCCGGTGTGCGCGTTCAGACCGATGTGGACCCGTACTCTTTCCTTTGACTCAGGCACCACACAACATATTGAAGTCATTGATTAATTAGTGCGCACTGGAGTCAGTTGCACCGGCCCGACGAGTATGTTACCTATCCCCTGCATTTCGGGCCGGAGACGGCTTTCGATGGCGTAATTCGAGCGATTTCCGACCTAATTTTCACGCCCGGACAAATCAAGGCGTGCCCAGGGGAGACGGGATTCAGTGGCTGCCCAGACGACCGGCTTGAGCAATATTGCTAAGCGTTACGCGACCGCGCTATTTGATCTGGCGCTGGAACGCGACAAACTTGACGCCGTTGCGGCCGATCTGGACGCGCTGGCTCAACTTCTTGACAGCAGTGACGACCTCGACCGCCTGGTCCGCAGCCCGGTTATCAGCCGCGACGACCAGGGCAAGGCCATCGATACCATTGCTGACAAAGGCGGGCTCTCTGAGCTCGTCAGAAATTTCCTGGGCATCATGTCCCAGAAGCGCCGGCTGTTTGTTCTCGCCGCCGCAATTACAGAATTTCGCCGACTGCTCGCAGAGCACAAGGGCGAGGTTGCCGCAGAGGTAACATCCGCCCAGCCGCTCAAACCCGAGCATGAAGCCGCTGTGCGCGCCGCCCTCAAAGATGTGGTGGGGCGCGAGGTGGCGCTTGAGACAAGCGTGGACCCGTCACTTATTGGCGGCCTCGTGATCAAGGTCGGCTCACGCATGATGGATAATACGGTTCGCACGAAGCTCGCTAATATCGAGCTTGCGATGAAAGGGGTTTGACGATGGACATTGGAGCCGCCGAGGTATCGGCAATCCTGAAACAGCAGATCGCCAACTTTGGCGCGGAAGCCGACGTTGCCGAGGTGGGTCAGGTGCTCTCCGTGGGCGATGGCGTCGCCCGCGTTCACGGGCTGGACAACGTCCAGGCCGGCGAAATGGTCGAGTTTCCGGGCGGCATCAAAGGGATGGCGCTTAATCTCGAGACCGACAACGTCGGCATCGTGATTTTCGGCGAAGACCGGGACATCAAGGAAGGCGACGTCGTCAAACGGACCGGCGCCATCGTGGAAGTCCCCGTCGGCAAGGGCCTGCTTGGGCGCGTTGTTGACGCACTCGGCAACCCGATTGATGGCAAGGGCCCGATCGAAAACCCGGAAATGCGCCGGGTGGACGTCAAGGCACCGGGTATTATTCCGCGACAATCCGTGCATGAGCCCATGCAAACCGGGCTGAAGGCGCTTGATGCGTTGGTGCCGGTTGGTCGTGGCCAGCGCGAGCTGATTATTGGTGACCGTCAGACGGGCAAGACC
>JABJCZ010000220.1 GCA_018668475.1 Alphaproteobacteria bacterium
CGCAGGCGCCGGTAACGAACTGGTCACGGTCGGTGCGACCATGGCGAACTCGGCAAAGGCCGTCGCCGAAGCATCTGATATCGTCATCAGCATTGTCAGCAACGCCGATGCCTCGCACGAAGTCATCTGCGGGCCGAACGGCCTGCTGGAAGGCGCGCACGACGGGCTGGTGATCATCGATTCCGCCAGCATCGCCCCCGAAGCCTCGCAGGCCCATGCCGCCGCCGGCATAGAAAAAGGCGTGCCGATCCTTGATGCACCGGTTTCGGGTGGGCCAAAGGTAGCTGCTGCCGGCGGACTTGGCATCATGGTCGGTGGTCAGGAGGCCGCGTTCAAAAAGGCCGAGCCGCTGCTCAATGACCTCGGCAAGATGGTGCTTTACACTGGCGAGAGTGGCAACGGCACAACATTGAAACTGATTGCTAACCTGGTCATGGGTGTTGCCATTCAGGCCTCAGCCGAAGCACTGGTGCTGGCCGCCAAAATCGGCATCGACCCGCAGGTGGTGATGGACATTACCTCCCTGCCCGGCACCGGCCCGCAGACTGGCGCCATGGCCACCCGAGGGCCCCGCATGGCGACCCACAACTTCTTTCCGCCGCATTTTTCCACTGACAACATGCACAAGGATTTGACCGGCGCGGTTCGTCTCGCTGAAAAGTTCGGCGTCTCCCTACCGACCGTCAACGCCGCCCGCGAGACCCTGCGCGCCGTTCAGTCGCGTGGTGAGGGGCACATTGATTCAAGCGCGGTGGTCACCGTGCTGGAAGCCATGGCCAACACTTCCGTGCCTGGCGCCGCCAAAAAATAGTCAAGACACACCCAACCGGATTATTCCAAGGAGGAGAAACAGAAAATGGCAAAAACAAAGCTGGTTCCGAAGAGCTGGATTCCCGCAGGCCCGTACAGCCTAGGCACAAAATGTGGCAACACCATCTTCCTGGCAGGGCAGATCGCCACAGCCAACGATGGCTCCATCATCGGCGACACCGTGCAGGCCCAGACAGAGATCGTCATCGACAAGATGGTCGAGATCCTCGCCGACGGCGGCATGGGGTTGGAAGATGTAATGCAGACGACCGTCTATCTGCAGGACCTCGATGACTACAACGGCATGAACGAGATTTACGCCGCTCGCTTTGCCGAGCCCTACCCGGCCCGCGCCACCGTGCGCGCGGACCTCGCCGGCGCTGGCCTGCGTGTGGAAATCTCCTGCATTGCGATGAAGGACTAGTCACAGCGCTTTTTTCGGCGCGACAGCATGCCGCGCCGAAAAAAGGCACAAAAAAAGAGGCGGCCACCCCGAATTATCGGAGTGGCCGCCTTTTTTGTGGGTGCCGGGCGCTCTATGATGCGCAACTGCTGTGATTGCAACCGGGAGACTGCTCATGAACGATGTACCCGCCGGTCCCGAACTGGCTGCCGATGGCTTTGCCGCGGCTCAACCGCACGGCCCGATCGAGGAGCTGTTTGACGACGTGTTCATAGTCCACGGGAGCATCTCGCTGTTCAGCGCCGGGCCGGACTATTCGCTCAACCGCAACATGGTGATCCTGCGCGATGGCGCGACCGGCAATGGCACGGGCGCCCTGACACTGATCCATAGCGTCCGGCTGGATGCAGCCGGTGAAAAAGCGCTTGAGGCGCTGGGCGACGTCAAACACGTGCTTCGCCTTGGTGCCATGCATGGCCAAGACGACGCTTACTATGTAAATCGCTATGGCGCCGAGTTCTGGTGTCATGCCAATTCACCGGTTTATGCCGAGCCGGCCACCGATCATGTGCTGAACGCCGGGTGCTCGCTGCCGGTGGCAGATGCGACGCTGTTTGTGTTCGAGCTGCCCATGGCGCCCGAAACGGCCATGCTGCTCAAACGCGATGGTGGCCTGCTGATCACGGCTGACAGCCTGCAGCACCACGCCGCCTACACCAATTGCTCACCGGCAATGATCGAGCGCATGAAGGGGGCGGGCTTTGATCTCACAACCATCGTCGGGCCAATCTGGCAACAGCGCCTGACACCTGAGGGTGGCACCCTGAAGCCTGATTTCGACCGTCTGCTCGCTCTCGACTTCAAGCACCACATCAGCGCCCACGGCGCACTTGCCCGCGGCACAGCCCACGCGCTGACAGAAGCAGCCGTGGCCAAAGCGTTTCAAGAATAAGGAAATCGCCTGCAATGAAGCTCAACAACCGGCAGATTGCTGAAGTGAAGAACCAGATGGGGGCGAAGCCTATTCCGGCGAAGGACCCGGCAGTGGCAACGTTCATGGAGCGCTACGGGCGGCATACATTTTATCTGGACTTGACTGGACTGCACTTCTTCCAGCTTGAGCAGGAACAGCAGGTGCCGGATTGCCAGTCCGCCATTCTTGTGCGCATCGCCCGCTGGGCCGATGAAAACCGGGAATCACTGCTCGGCCACATGCCAGTAAGAGTACTGCCC
>JABJCZ010000024.1 GCA_018668475.1 Alphaproteobacteria bacterium
CCCGCATTGCGCAAATCTATGAGGGCACCAACGGCATTCAGGCGCTGGACCTCGTGGGCCGCAAGCTCGGTATGAACATGGGTCGCCTGTTGCGGCACTTCTTCCATCCGATGGCGGCCTTCCTTGAGGACAACCGCGATGACGAAGCGATTGGTGACCTCGTCAAGCCACTGGCCGCCGCCTTCGGTCAGTTGCAACAGATCACCCTGCTGGTCGCCCAGCGCGGCCTGTCTGACCCCGAGGAAGCCGGCGCGGCAGCAACAGATTATCTTCGCGCCTTCGGCCTTGTGGCGGTCGGCTACATGTGGGCACAAATGGCCAAGGTGTCACACGCCGCGGCCAGCAACGGCGGCGCCGAAGAGCCCTACTATGACGACAAAACCAAGACCGCCCGCTTCTACATGAAGAAGCTTCTGCCGGAGACAGCCAGCCTGTTCCTCAAGATCAAAGCCGGCAAAGACACCCTGATGGCCCACGAACACGACGCCTTCTAGCGCTGCCCAAAAGGAATAGCGGCAGGCAGTGCCGGGGCGCTCTGACGAAGGCTAAAGGGTCAGAGACTCAGGCGCGGGCGTCCTGAATGGCGCGCCACACGCGCTCAGGCGTGGCTGGCATATCGATGTGGGTCACGCCCTCAACTTTCAATGCATCATGCAGCGCATTCATCACCGCTGGCAGGGAAGCGATGCAACCGCTTTCGCCGGCACCCTTGACGCCGAGCGCATTTGTCGTGCACGGCACTTCATTAAAACCGACCTCATAGGCCGGGGTGTCATCAGCGCGCGGCAGGCAATAATCCAAAAACGAGCCAGACATAAGCTGGCCATCGGCATCAAACACTGTGTGCTCCCGCAGGGCCTGGCCGATACCCTGGGCGACACCACCCTGAATCTGGCCCTCCAGCAGCATCGGGTTCATCACCCGGCCGAAATCACTGACCGCCCAGTAGCCGACCACATCGACAGTGCCGGTCTCGGGATCGACTTCGACTTCACAGACATGGCTACCGTTCGGGAAGGTCGACGCTTCGTGCTCGATCACAACCATCGTATCGAGGCCGACCTCCATGCCCGTCGGCAGGCGCGCTGCATCGCGGGCGGCATCAGCCACATCCATAATACCGATTGAGCGATCCGTACCGACGATGGTGAACACGCCTTCCTCAAATTCCACGTCATCGCGCGAGGCCTCGAGCAGATGCGCGGCAAGCTCTCCCGCCTTGGCTCGAACTTTTTCGGACCCGACATGGATCGCCGTGCCGGCCATCTGCATGGACCGGGAACCGCCGGTACCACCGCCATGAGGCAGCGCATCCGTATCGCCATCGCGCACGTTGATCTTGTCGAACGGGATACCCAGTTCTTCGTTCAACATCTGAGCGAAAACGGTCTCATGCCCCTGGCCGGATGACTTGGTTCCGACGTTGAGCGTGACCGTGCCGTCCTCCTCAAAACGGATATCGGTGCCTTCCTTGGAGTCTGCCCCGGTAATTTCGACGTAGGACGAAACACCAATGCCATACAATCGACCACGACCTGCGGCATCGGCCTTGCGGGCGGCCGAACCGTTCCAGTCCGAGGCGCCCAGGGCATCTGACAGGTTGGCATCGAAGTCGCCGCTGTCGAATACCAACTCAGTCGCAGACGTAAAGGGCATGGCGGACGCCGGCACGAAATTACGGCGGCGGATATCTTCCTGGCTGATGCCAAGTGCGTCAGCCGCAGCATGAACCAGCCGTTCGATGAGGTAGAGCGCTTCGGGCTGACCGCAGCCGCGATAGGCGTCGGTCGGCACCGTATTGGTATAGACACCCCGCACTTCAGCTGCGATCACCGGCATGGTGTAAGGGCCCGGCATCATCAGGGTGCAAAGAATGGTCGGGCAAACCGGCCCATGGCTCGACGCATAGGCCCCGAGATTTGCATTCAGATCGGCCCGCATTGCCAGAAAGCGCCCGTCGGCGTCGAGGGCCAGAGAGGCGGTGCCAGTCAGGTCGCGGGCATGGCAATCACACAGAAATGCCTCGGTGCGAGAGCTCCGCCATTTGATCGGCCGGTCAAGCTTGCGCGCCGCCCACACGACCAGCGCGTGCTCCGGATAGGCTATATATTTGATACCGAACCCGCCGCCGACATCGGGCGATATAACGCGAAGCTCTTCCGGCTCAACGCCTATGCACCCACTCACCTGTTTGCGAACATCGTAAGGGTGCTGGGAATCACAATGCAGGGTGTACCGCCCGGTGGCAGCATCGTATTCCCCAACCGCGCTACGCGCTTCGAGAGGATTGACCACCACCCGGTTGTTGACGAGGTCGAGCGAGACCACAGAGGCCGCTGCATCAAAAGCCTTGGCCGCCGCGTCAGCATCGCCGGCGTGATAGAGAAAACCCGTGTTATCAGGCGCGCCATCCCAAAGCTGGGTCATCTGTTTTTCATGCGCGGTGCCGGTCTCCACCGTGACGCCCAGTCGCGTCAGGTCGACCTGAACCTGCTCCGCACCTTCCAGAGCCGCTTCCTCTGATTCGGCGATCACCATGGCAATGGCTTCGCCGCCATAGCGAACACGATCAGCCGCCAGCAACGGGCGGTCAGGCACATGGGCCGGGGAGCCATCTGCCTGGGTCAGTTCAACCCAGTCAGTCGCCAAGGTCGGCAGGCTGGTGATGCCATCAGCAGCAAGGTCGCCGGCGGTGAGCACACACAGCACGCCGGGCACAGCCAACGCCGCCGATGCATCCACATTGCCAATCTCGGCATGGGCCATGGGGGCACGGACAAACACCGCATGGGCCGCCCCGTCAAATACGAGGTCGTCCATAAATCGACCGCGACCGGTCAGAAACCGGTCGTCTTCCAACCGTTCAATGCGATTGCCAATGCCAAACCGACCCATAACAGCCTCCCCGATATCGCCATATTGTTTTTTTCACGATATCGAGGGCTATCGCCGGACGCAACGGGTGTGAAGCGTTAGCCCTCAGGCGCCCGCTTTCAGCGCCGCGATCACATCGTCCGGATCGAGCCGCTTACTGTAATCAGCATCGACGTAAGCCAGCAAAACCTTGCCACCCTTGCCGATTACATAGGTCGCCGGGATGGGCAGCTCGTGGGTCTTGTCGGCGTTATATTCCTCAATATCAAAACCAAAAGTGTTGGTGTAGATATCGTAGATGTCAGCCGGAAGCTCAAATACGAGGCCGAACTGCCGCGCGACGGCATTGCCGGCATCGCTCAGGACCTCAAAATCGACCTTTTCCCGCGCTTCGGTTAGCGCTGCCTTATCTGGCGTCTCGGGCGAGATTGCCACCAATTCCGCACCCAGGCCCCGCATTTCACCAAGACGAGCCTGATAGGCCTTGAGTTCCAGATTGCAGTACGGGCACCAGCCGCCACGATAAAAATTCAGTACGACGGCGCCACGCTCCATCAAGGCGCCAACGTCTATCGTCTCGCCATGACCATTTGGCAGGGCAAAGGCCGGTGCCTGGCTGCCTTCTGACAGGGCCTGATCGACAATACCTGTCGACCTCAGGTCGCGGGTCGCGCCACCCATAGCCTTTAGGTGATCTGCCGAAATGAAATCCGGCGCGCCAGCACGTTTCTTGTCGAGTTCTTCGGTCAAATTCATAGTCATATCTCCCTGAAGCAATCAGGCCGATTGCGGCGTGTCATTTGATGGCACAGTAAACCATGCAAACCGGGGCCAAACAAAATCTGACGACATTGTGAAAAGTGGGATCAATCGCGCAACTCGCCCATTCCTGGTTTTCTGCGAGAAGTGTTAGACTAATGGCAACTCTGGGAGATGCGTTATGTCGTCATTACCTGCGGCACCCGTGGTGCCCCTCGACACCCTCGCCGAGCGTATTGAGGACGGCGCCTTCGTCGCTGTGCCGCCCGATTATTCATTTGTCGCGATGGCGGCAACCCGGGCTTTGATTCAGCGCGGCGCGCAGAATTTGCGGCTGCTGGCCACCCCGCAATCTGGCTTGCAAGCGGACCTGCTGATCGGCGCCGGCTGC
>JABJCZ010000221.1 GCA_018668475.1 Alphaproteobacteria bacterium
ATCGATGCGGCTCATCTGTCCAGCGCCAATGCCGACGGTGGCGCCGTCCCGGGCATAGACGATAGCGTTCGATTTCACATGCTTGCAGACGCGGAATGCAAAAATCAGATCGTCGAGTTCCTGTGGACTGGGCTGGCGCTTGGTCACAGCCTTCAGGTCTTCCGCGACAATACGCCCGGCGTCACGCTCCTGCGCGAGAAAACCACCGGCGACGGAGCGGATGTTCAGGCCGGGAGCGGCCGGGTCCGGCATGCCGCCTGTCAGCAGAAGCCGCAGGTTCTTTTTGGCGGCGAGAATTTTGCGGGCTTCTGGTTCGGCGTCCGGCGCGATCACAACTTCGGCAAACAGGTCCGCAATTCGGCTGGCGGTCGCGGCATCAAGCGGGCGGTTGACGGCAATAATCCCGCCAAATGCGCTGACCGGGTCGCAGGCTAAAGCGCGCAAATAGATATCCTCGAGCGCGCCGCCGGTTGCGATGCCACACGGGTTTGAGTGTTTGATGATGGCGATTGTTGGCGCGTCGAACTCCGCAGCCAGTTCGAAGGCGGCGTCGGTATCGTTAATATTGTTGTAGGAAAGCTCCTTTCCCTGCACTTGCTCCGCTGTAGCAACCCCCGGTCGGGCTGATCCATCGGTATAAAACGCCGCCTTCAGATGAGGGTTCTCTCCATAGCGCAGGGATTGTTTCAGTGTACCTCCCACGGCGACGCGGCTAGCTGTTGTGTCAGGGTCTTGATTGGCGAACCAGGTTGCGATGGCCGCATCGTAGGTTGCGGTCCGGGCATAGGCGGTCGCGGCGAGCCGCTGGCGCAGGGCGCTGGACGTTGCGCCAGCATTGGCTTCCATCTCGGCCTGCACTACTCCGTAATCGACTGCATCGACCACCACTGTGACGTCGCCATGGTTCTTGGCGGCAGCGCGAATGAGGGCCGGCCCACCGATATCAATATTCTCGACGCATTCCTCAAACCCCGCATCCCGTGCAACGGTCGCCTCAAAGGGATAGAGATTGACGATCAACAGGTCTATCGGCGCTATTCCGTGTGCGCTCATGGCGGCCTGATGTTCAGGGTTATCCCGCTGGCCCAAAAGGCCACCGTGCACCATCGGGTGCAGGGTCTTAACGCGTCCGTCCAGCATCTCCGGAAACCCGGTATGATCAGACACATCGGTGACCGTTAGTCCGGCTTCTCTGAGCTGACGGGCGGTGCCCCCGGTGGACAAAATTTCAACACCCTGCGCCACCAGAAATTTGCCGAAATCTTCCAGCCCGGACTTGTCGGACACGGAAATAAGGGCGCGCCGAATAGGGCGTGTGGGCGTATCAGTGGTCATCGAAATTTAATCTCCTGAAAACGATCTAACCGGCGGACACATCTGGCTCGCTGGCCGTCTTGTTTGTGGCGGACGCTGGCGCCTGATATTCGGGAACGACGGCTCTTATCCGGCCCAGCGTGTCTTCGGTCCGGCGTGCAAGCGAAGTTGCTTCCATATCATCAATCTGCGCCCTGATACTCGCAAGATCCACCGCGCGACTGGCGGCGTGCAATACGCCCGGCGTGCCTGTCGCGGTCGGTGGCTCCTGACCGTGGAAAAGTTCTTCGAACATTTTTTCGCCGGGGCGCAATCCGGTAAACGTGATCTCGATGTCTTTATCAGGTATGCGGCCGGCAAGGCGGATCATTTGTCGGGCGAGATCCTCAATCCGGACAGGCTCTCCCATGTCCAGTACATAAATTTCGCTACCGCTCTGCTCAGCATTCCGCGCGGATGCCTGCAGCACGAGCTGCACGGCCTCACGTGTGGTCATGAAATAGCGGGTGACGCCGGGGTCCGTAACGGTCACCGGCCCGCCGGCAGCAATTTGCTTTTGAAACAACGGCACAACCGAGCCGGACGAGCCCAGCACATTGCCGAACCGCACGGTCACCAGCCGGGTACCGCCACCAGCGGCTACCTGCGCCACCCCCAGTGCCTGACAGTAGGATTCAGCAATGCGTTTGGTCGCGCCCATCACGTTGGTCGGATTCACGGCCTTGTCAGTCGAGATCAAAACCATTGTGGCGACGTCAAACGCCACACAGGCATCTGCGACATTGCGGGTACCGATCACATTGGTCAGCACGCCCTCATTGGGATTGGCCTCGACCATCGGCACGTGTTTGAGCGCCGCGGCATGAAAGACGACCTCAGGCCGTTCTTTGGCGAACGCACTATCTATGCGCCCGCGATCGCGAACATCACCCATGTATGGCACGCGCGGCACAGCGGCGTAGGTATCGGCCAGTTCCTGATCAATGGCGTACAGATTGTATTCCGCATTGTCGATCAGGGTCAGTGAGGCTGGCTCAAACGGTGCAATCTGGCGGCAGAGTTCAGATCCAATGGTGCCGCCGGCGCCGGTGATCGCCACCCGTTTTCCATTGACCAGAGATTTCATGGCCGCCAGGTCCAGCGCCGCCTGGGGCCGACCTAGAAGATCTTCGATGGCCACCGGCTTCACTTCGATCTCGCGGGCCTCGCCGCTGCGAAAATCCGTCAGACGCGGCAGTCGCGACATGGGCATGCCAAGGCTGCCCGCCGCTGTCAGCAGATTATTCACCCACTCCGGATCGAATGCGTCGGAGGTTAGAATCAGCCGCCGCGGCTGCATGCCGCGCAACCGCAAGTCGCGCGTAATGGCGGCAACATCGCTGGCCGGCCCGAATATTCGCACGCCGTGAATGTGCCTGCCAATCTTGGCCGGGTCGTCGTCAATCAGCCCAACCACGCGGTAATTTGCTGCGCCGCCGCCGGCCGTGGAGCGCATGAACAGCTCTGCATCATCGCCGGCGCCTACGAGAATGACTGGGATGCGATCGCCATTGGAGGTTCGTTGGGTAATGCCGCGCAAGCTCCCTTCGACGAATGCTCGGTACAGCAGCCGGGGTCCAAGCAACAGGGCAATGAGCACAAACCAGTTGATAAAAATAGCGGAACGCGGGAACGCTTCAAGACGGGTGACGGCGAATAATATTGGCAGGAATATCAACATCGCTAGGGTGACCGCCGAGCCGATGTTGATGACGTCCCTCAGCGACGTATAGCGCCAAAAGCCGCGATAGATGCGGGTCCGCCAGAACACGATCGCGCAGACCAAGGTAAAGCCGACAATGCCCTGGGCGAGAAAATTCAGCGATTCATGCAGAAACTCGCCGGGACCCCAACGCAGGATGAGGGCCAACACGAACGAAATTGCGGCCATGGCCACATCGTGGGCGGCCACTGCATAGGTTCGGTTAATTCGCAACATCGGACAGTTGTTCGCCCAGTTATTCGCCCAATTTATCGCCGGGGGCCGTGAGCCGACTCTGGCGCGAAAGATACCACAGGAAAGTCACGACGAGAACGCAGGCCACTGCCAAAGTTATCCAGATTGCGGCGCCGCCCAAAAGGCCCGCAAGCGCCAACCCGGCCAAGGCAATGCCACAGGCCGCGACCAGCAAAGAGATCTCGGAATGACTACGCCCACCCAAAATGGCCACCTGATAGGCGTGCTCGCGATGGGCTTCCCATGGTTTGTCGCCGCGCGCAATCCGGCGTGCAAGTGTTAGCGACGCATCGGCAAGATAGTAGGCTGGCAGCAAAAGGGCCGCATGCCAGTGGCCTTGCGCGCTGAGCGTCAGGAGCAGCCAGCCGACCAGGTGGCCGAGGGGCACGCTGCCGACATCGCCCATAAAGATTTTTGCCGGTCGCCAGTTCAACATAAGGAATCCGGCGGCGACCCCACCAACGGCCAGTCCGGGTAGCGCCAGGGAACTGGCGGTCTCGGCGACGAACCCGATGACAAAGACGCCCAACCCGATGGTCGCTGTCTGACTTCCGGTTATGCCGTCAATGCCATCCATAAAGTTGAACAGATTGATGAACCAGAGCCACAGGAGGGCGGCAATCAGCCGATCGGCCCAAAATGGCACGATACCCTGCAGAACGGCGCCATCTTCCGGCAACGCAAACAGGCCGGCGGCCACGGCGATTATCTGCAATGCAAAACGCGGTGCGGCGGGGATGCCACCTCGCAGATCATCTATCCACGACAGGGCTGCAAGCCCGAGCGCGCCCGCAGGAACCAGCAAGAATAGCGGGACGCTGACAAATGCTGTGCCGGTCGCCCATAGCGCAATCCAGGCTGCCAACAGAACCGCGACCACGGCTATTCCACCGCCCCGCGGCGTCGGCAGGGTGTGGCTGGAACGATCATTGGGTTGGTCAACAATGCCGCGCCGACGCAACATGATCAGGGCCAGCCAGGTGCCCAATGCCGTTGTCACGAACGCACCAGCGCCGACGGCCAGCGCTGCCGACCAGGCAATAACCGGGGTCACGCCCATCTCGCCCAGGCCCATCGGGCGCCCTCGCCAGCGGCGGCGCTGTCCGTTATTCTCGTTTTCCGGATCATCTCAGGTCTTCGCTTCCAGCTTTAACTCGGGTCTTACCAGATACCATGGCCAAAGTGACTGATTTCCGTGCCCGGTGGCATACCTACTATAGCGAAAAGCGGATCGTCCATCAGTGGCGACAAGTGGATCTTCTGAAAGGCTTGCCGGTCAATCGGGTGCTGGAGGTTGGGCCGTATCTTGGTCTGGTAACGGCCATGTTCGCGAGTGCCGGGTATCAGGTGACGACCCTCGATATGGAGGCCGCTTCCCAGGGCATTGGTGCGAGCGCCCACATTCAGGCGGATATCACTGCCGTGCCGCCTGAGCAGCTCGCGGGCCACGATGTCGCTGTCTGTTGCGAAATTCTTGAACATATTGACTGGAATCAGGTGGATGGCGCGCTGGAACGGCTGATCGCCTCTGGTATTCCCTGGCTGATCCTGTCGGTTCCATATGAGGGGTTTCAGTTTGGGTTTTCGCTCTATCTCAACCGGTTCGAAGTTCGTTTGGCGAGTTTTTTGCGCAAACTCCGTTTTTTGAAAACGTTCAAAATTAAAGGAGACTCGAGCGACTGGGAGCCGCACAAGTGGGAAATTGGCTACCGGGGATATCCTTTGAAAGCGCTGCGGCGCAAAGTTGAGGCCGCTGGCTATTCGATTGAGCAGCAAACCTTCACGTCGGGTTGCCGCTCGGTATTTCTCGTTTGCCGCAACCGTGCTGCTCAGGCGTTGGCCAGCACATAAACGCCGAGGTCGGTGGCGACGGCGTCCACCCGCCCATCCAGCAGTGCGCGCAAGCACTCTTCCGGCCGGTTGATAATCGGCTCTTCATGGACGTTAAAGCTGGTATTGATCATGACCGGCAAGCCCGAGGCGGCTTTGAACGCTTTCAGAATGTCAAAATACATGGGGTTGGTATCGCGTTTAATTACCTGCGGCCGTGCGGTGCCGTCCACATGCACTACTGCCGGAATTTTCTCCCGCCATTCCGGGCGCACATCACAGGTGATGGTCATGAAGCGGCTGGCATAGATTTTGGGCGTGTCGAGGTGGAAGACGGTATTCGCATCTTCCTCGGCAACCACCGGGGCAAATGGCATAAATTCGGAGCGGCTGAGGCGTTCGTTCAGTGAATCATTGATCGAGGCATCAGCAGGTGAAGCGAGAATGCTGCGCGCGCCAAGTGCCCGTGGCCCGTATTCCATGCCGTGGGTATAAAGCGCAACGGCCTTGCCATTTTGAAGCAGCGTTGCCGCCGTTTCAGCAACGTCGCCCGGAACCAGTCGAATTTTTGGGTCTGCCTCGAACGTAAGGTCGATGTCGGCACCGAAATCGCGTCCCAAATAGATGGCATCCAGCGGCGCGCGGTTTTGTAGCCAGCGCGGCATTCCATCGCGTTCTAGCAAGAACTGCAGTACGCCACCTGCCGGTAAGCCCTGGTCGCTCATGGCAGGATAGATAAACACGTCCTCGGCATTTGTCGCCTCGGCAAGGCGCTGATTAAGTAGCACATTGCCAAATACACCGCCTGCCAGGCCAAGGTGCCGCACCCCGTGGAGAGCCATCAATCGAGTGACTGATTCGGTGATTTTGTCTTCCAGCACTGCCTGGATGGACGACGCAACGTCTTCGCGAGACAGATGTTTTGCGATGCTGAATATGAAGTCGCGCATGGTGCCGTTATCAGCGAAGTCACTGATGATCTGACCGTCATCCCGAACCTGAAAGTGGTCACCAATATCGGCGCGGGCGCGTGGCTCCCCATAGGCTGCGAGCCCGGTCAACTTGCCTTCATGCCGGTTGATCCTGAAGCCTAGGGACTGTGTTGCGAACCCATAGGCGAGGCCGAGGCTGTCCACCCGCATGGGTCGGGCAAACTCCTCATCTCCGCCAAATAGCGTCGTTAGCGCACCATCCTTGAAGATACGATGACTGTATTGGACGTTGTCGCCGCCGCCATCTGCGGTATAGAGCAGAGCATCGTCCCAGGTTGTGTGGAAGAGCGTGGGCAGAGCGTGCGCGAAATGGTGGTTGAAGAAGCGAACCTCTACGTCGGCCCGAAATCCGAAGTCGCGCAGAAATCTAGCGGTGTTGAATATGCTCTCGGAGTTGGCATGGCCGTCGCGCACCAGCTCGCGCTCCATGCTCTTGTGCTTTTCGGCGCCCAGCGCCTGGCGAATCTTGCCTTCAATCAGGCGGCCACCGCGAAAATGATTGAAGTATCGCCAGGGAAATGTGCCGCGACCAAGCACCACGACATCAATGTCCTGGCGACTGAGGCTTGCGATATTGAGGCACTCGTCAATCGCCTCGTCGGGCACGCGCCCGCCATCGATTTTCAGTCGGGTCAGCCGCTCAAGTGCGACAGCAGCAACCATTCGATACTCATCGAACAGGCAGGCCGAGGCTTCGTGGTAGCCGGGATGAACGCCTAGAATATTCATTGCGGATAAATCATCACGGAATAATCAATGGGGCTGATGCCGTTGGGGCGGTGTGGCGCCGGCGGAACGTAGCCTCCGGCGGTTGCCGACGTCAATCCGCGCAAGGTTGAATTCGCGGGCACTGGTGCTGGTCGCCCGCCAATGGTAAATCACCAAAACCAACGACTAGCGATCAGGAACCAACTTTGCCGCATCGTGACGACCCGGGAATTTCCGCGACAACAGGGCGGCAGGTGCCGTTGTCTGTGGCAGCAGCGGTCTTTGCCGGCATCAGCGTTCCACTGGTGGCATCGAGTCCAGCGGCAATGGGGGTTGCGCTCGTCCTTGCCATTGCACTGGCGTTTACGGCGCCGGGTCGACGGGCCATCCTTGTGGGCACGCGGCAAGGGGTGCTGAGCATCCTCGGCCTTGCCGTCATTCTGGTATTTCTGGCTTGGATACCCTCAGTACTTGCGTCGGCGGATATTGGCCGCTCGGCAGGCGTATGGGGGCGCATGGTAATTTTTGTGCTGGTCGCGTGGGGCATCTATCAGTTTCTCAGGTCGTCCACCGTGCGCCGGGCCAGTGCATTTCGCGGGCTGGTGATCGCCAGCCTTGTCTCTGCCGTGGTGGGTCTGATTGCAATTTACGCATGGTCGCCGCTCTATGCCTTGTTCCGGCTCGATGGGACAGGGGCCGTCAATGCGGCCCAAATTCTGAAATATTATGGTTCAGCGGTCGGTTGTCTGGTGCCGGTCGTTGCCTGGGCGGGGTTTCGACTCGGTGGTGGTTGGCGTGTCGCCGGGCTGCTGCATGTGGCCCTTGGTGTTGCCATGATATTTGCCGTGGACAGCAAGGCGGGCCTGCTGGCGCTCATTGTGTCCATCGGCATTGGCCTGCTCGCGTGGCTGGCCGGGCGGTTCGCCGGGCGCTTCGCGCTGGGCGGTGGGCTTGCGGTTATTGTGCTCGTCGCGATCGCACTGCTATCAGTCATCTTGGCCAGCCTGCCGGATGCGCCGGATCTCGCCCAGCATACCGG
>JABJCZ010000222.1 GCA_018668475.1 Alphaproteobacteria bacterium
CGATCATCTCCACTGGCCTCACAGGTATCATGATCATGGCCGGCTATGAGGTGGCCGCGGGTACAATGACCATCGGCGATTTTGTGCTGGTGAATACCTACCTGATCCAGCTCTATATCCCGCTCAATTTTCTCGGCTTCGTGTATCGCGAAATCAAGCAGTCATTGACCGACATGGAAGCCATGTTCGAGTTGATGGATGAGTTTGAGGAGGTCCGCGACGATCCGGATGCCAAAGATCTCGATGTGACTGAAGGCCGAATTTCCTTTGAGGGGGTTCGCTTCGCCTATGGTGAACGGCGCGTCGTTCTTGACGATGTATCCTTCGAGGTGCCACCTGGCGAGACGGTCGCGATCGTTGGCGCCAGCGGGGCCGGCAAATCGACGATCTCGAGAATTCTGTTTCGTTTTTATGACCTGAGCGAAGGGTCGGTGCAGATCGACGGCCAGGATATTCGCAAAGTGACTCAGAAATCCCTGCGTGCCTCCATCGGGATCGTTCCGCAGGACACAGTGATGTTCAACGACAGCGTTTACTACAACATCGCTTATGGGCGCCCCGGCGCATCGCGCGACGAGGTTGAGGAAGCCGCCCGCCTGGCGCACATCCACGATTTTATTATGGCAATGCCGGACGGTTACAAAACCATGGTCGGTGAACGCGGACTAAAGCTTTCCGGCGGTGAAAAACAGCGCGTCGCCATTGCGCGGACTATTCTCAAGGACCCGAAGATATTGCTCTTTGATGAGGCAACATCGGCGCTGGATTCCAAGACTGAAAAAGAAATTCAGGCAAATCTGCGCGAAGTCAGCCGGGATCGCTCGACCCTCGTCATTGCCCATCGGCTTTCGACCATTGTCGATTCTGACCAGATTCTTGTTCTTGAAGGTGGGCGTATCGTGGAGCGCGGGCGCCATCAAGACCTCTTGGTCGCCGACGGTAAATACGCTGAAATGTGGCATCGCCAGCAGGAAACTGCCGAGTTGCAGCGCGAACTCGCGGCGCGTCTCGCGGCAGAAGCGGCTGAAACCGTGGACGACGCGGATGGTGTGCCAGCGCCGCAAAGTTGAGCCCGGCGTTAGTCCCGCGCAAGCCTCTTCCTAACGGCGGGACTCCGCAATTCTCTCAACACGTCGGCCGATATCCAGCGTGCCGATGGGGTATCGCGACCAGCAATTCGTGTAGCCGTCGCCACAGCTTCGGGGTGTAGCGACCTGCTGCGCTTGCCGATCTGGCGCAATGCCCAACTCACCCCTTTTTTGACTGCGTTGTCCGGGTCATCCGCAGCCCGCTCAATGAGCGGTAGCCAGGCAATAAATGTGGTGTCGGCGGCCTTTTTGTCATGCACCGCGAGGACGGCCATCAGCGCGAACGCGGCGCGTTTTGTAAAAGGATGTTGCGCGGTATGCCAGCGGGTGACCAGTTCTCGGGAGAACGGCAACTTGCGAAACAGATTGAGGCAGCATTGATCGCAGAGATCCCAGGACACGAAATCACGGGCCCAGGCGTCTGCTTGCGCCGGTGTGACATCAGCCGGGTCTTCCAGCATTGATGCGAGGATGCGCGCTTCATGGATACCGCTCTGCCAAAGCGAGACTGCGAGGTCGTGGTTGTTGCCAATCTCGCGAGCAAAGGCCCTCAGGGTAGGAATTTTCAGCCCGAGAGCTGTTTGCGTGGCAATGCCAAATCGCGCCATTTGCGGCAGCACCGAGGGGTCACCAAGGACCCTTAGGCGCTCGATAATTATCTCAGAGGTATTTGGTGGTATGCCGGAATTACGCATGGCCGCCATTAGAGCCCGAGGTGGCGGCGTTGGCACATAGTTTTTGTTCGCATGGGCGGTGCTGGCGGCGCGCCGCCTTTTGGAGGCCTTTCTGGTATCTTGGGGTGGGCTGTAGAAGGCCGTGTGTAAATGCCTCCGGGCTTGACGCGCCGGGCCTGCTGCCGTAAATAATCGCCCTTCCACAGATCAACTGCGACACGAAACTTCAAGGAGCGCGGCACTATGGCTCGGCGCTGCCAACTTACGGGCAAAG
>JABJCZ010000223.1 GCA_018668475.1 Alphaproteobacteria bacterium
GCCATCAACCAGCTTGCCGGTGAGCTTGATGCCGAGCTTCGGGTTACGCCAATGTCGCTGGATACACCGGTTCACGACATCACCCGAGCCGCAGCGATGAGCGAGGCAGACTGTGTGGCGGCTATTTGCACCGGCATGAAGGTTGTTCACGATGCACCGGACCTGTTGTGTCTTGGTGAGATGGGGATCGCGAATACCACCGCTGCGTCGGCGATCGCCGCCATGCTGATGGGTGGCGATGGTATGAAGTGGGCGGGGCCAGGAACCGGCGTTGCTGGTGATGCACTGGCGCGCAAACGCAAGGTCATCGACGCGGCCCTTGGTCGCCATGCGCAGGCCCGTGGCGCGCCACTTGAAGTTCTGCGCAGCCTCGGCGGGCGGGAGTTCGCCGCGATCGCCGGCGCCGTGGTCGCGGCTCGATATCTGCGGGTACCTGTGTTGCTTGATGGCTTTGCCTGCACCGTTGCTGCAGCAGTTGTGCAGGCGATGCGTCCCGATGGGTTGGATCATTGCCAGATTGCTCATTGCTCGGCGGAACCTGGTCACGCCCTGTTCCTGAAGGCCCTCGATCGCGCGCCGCTGCTGGACCTTGGGATGCGGTTGGGTGAGGGGTCGGGTGCTGCCCTTGCCGCATTGCTCGTGCGTGCAGCGGCCCGCACCCATGCCGGCATGGCCAGTTTTGGTGAAGCGGGCGTCAGCGGCCCCGCCGTCTGATAGCGGATAGCCGAAGGGATGATGGGTCCATGATCGGTAGCTCAGACGGTCTGTTGTTGGATACACCGCGGGTATTGCGCCGTGTCCCAAGCCGGCCTATGCATAATTGGACATGATCGCGGACCAGCACAAAACGCCTTTTTCAACGAATGGCGACATCTCCGGCGATGCCATGCATCCCGCGCGCGTGCGTTTGCGGACGCTGATACTTATTCGCTGGATTGCGGTCGCCGGACAGCTGGTCAGCTTGCTGACTGTACATTTTACGATGGGCTTCCAATTGCCAATCGTACCCGCGCTTGGCGCTGTCGGTGTCTCGGCCGCGATCAATGTCGCCGCGATGACGTTGCGCCCTGCTGCGACGCGCCTCAGTGAGCGCGATGCCGCTCTTTATCTTGGCTATGATGTTCTTCAACTTGCTGTGCTGGTCGGTTTAACCGGCGGCATTGCCAATCCGTTTGCCATTCTTTTTCTGGTTCCCGTCACCATTTCGGCGACGATTTTGCCGCTCCGGGCGACCTGGGCGCTGTCTGCGCTGGTATTAGCCTGTGTGTCAGTTCTGGCGATCTATCATTGGCCGTTGCCTTGGGGAAATGAACCCATGTTGTTGCCGCCGCTCTATCTGGCGGGCCTGTGGGTAGCGATGATGGTCTCAACGGTGGTGATTGCCGTCTATACCGCGCGAGTATCGGCAGAAGCGCGCAATATGGCAGGCGCATTGACGGCAACCCAGATGGCCTTGGCGCGCGAGCAGCGGTTGTCGGCCATTGGCGCGCTGGCCGCCGCTGCCGCACATCAGTTGGGCACGCCGCTTGGAACAATTGCCATTGCTGCCAATGAGCTTGCGCGTGAATTGCCTGAAGACGGCACGATCGCTGAAGACGCATTGTTGATCAGGGACGAGGTCGGACGATGTCGGGAAATTCTTGGTCGTCTGTCGGCATTGGGAAGCGGTGAAGCGGAAGAGCCTTACGGACGCATACCCGCGACGACCCTTGTGGAGGCCGCCGCCGAACCGCATCGCCGAGACAGCAATTTGTTGGTCGTCGAAGTCGGTGCGGGCGTGAGCGGCCCGGAGCCGCTGATGCCGCGGCGCGCCGAGATTGTTCATGGCCTCGGGAATATTCTTGAAAACGCCTTTCAACTGGCGCGCGACCTGGTGGAGGTCGAAGTCAGCTGGAATACACGGACCCTGAGTATTGAAATACGCGATGATGGGCCGGGCTTTCCACCAGCGGTGCTCCCGCGCCTTGGCGAGCCGTATGTTTCGGGACGCTTGGAGCCGGGGGGGCTGGGCCTCGGTGTTTTTATTGCGAAAACCCTGCTGGAGAGAACTGGTGCGACTTTGGCATTTTCCAACGGAAACCAGCATGGGGCCCGGGTTCGTGTAGTCTGGCCACGGGGTACAGTTGACGCCCTTGCGGCCGACGCTAACTGAACGAGGGAAATTGTGAGCGAACGGGGAACTGATGCTCCTATCGAGCCGCGACGGTTGTTGCTTGTCGATGATGACGATGCTTTTCGCCGTCGCTTGTGCCAGGCGCTCAAGCGCCGGGGATATGAGGGGACCGTCGCAAGTCGTGTTGTTGAGGCCTGTGAAATGGCGAGCGCCGTTAAGCCGGAGTTCGCCGAC
>JABJCZ010000224.1 GCA_018668475.1 Alphaproteobacteria bacterium
CGGCTGGAGGCACTGGCCGAAAAGCACTTGACGCTGAGCCCGGCATCGCCGGGCCAGCTGGTGGTCTACGGGCCCAACCGCCCTGCACCCGCCAACACCAAGACATCAATCTCGCTTGAAGGAGGCGGCGAATGAGCGATCTCGCGGTCCGCACCTGGAAGCAACGTGGCAAACACGACCACTTTGCCGCGCGTGCTGAAGGCGCTGTTCTGGGTGAGAACCGCGCCAAACGACCACTGGAAACCGCCCGTATTCGCTTGATTGTTGCGGGCGCGGTTTTTGCGCTGTGCTTCGCCGTGCTGTCGGTCCGACTGCTTGACCTTTCATTGCTCGGCACGGGCGACGACGTGGCCCGCCCGCAATTGGCCGACGCCGGTACGCTGATGCTGTCGCGCCGCGACATTGTAGACCGCAACGGCATCGTGCTTGCTACAAACCTGCCAACCGAATCCTTGTACGTGGACCCGGCACTGGTGATCGACGCTACAGATGCCGCAGAGAAGATTACCGCCGTTCTGCCCGGCCTCGACGCCGAAAAAATTCTGCGGTTGGCCGGCGGCCAGGGCCGCTTCCACTGGATCAAACGCAACCTCACACCGGAACAGATGTGGCAGATCAACAAACTCGGTCTGCCCGGATTTGGCTTCCTGCGCGAGGAGCGCCGCGTCTATCCGCACGGCGCGCTGTTTGCCCATGCACTGGGATTCGCCGGCGTCGACAATCGCGGTCTCGCCGGCATTGAAGCCTCACTGGACGAGCGGCTCACCGGTGTCGCACGAGCAGACGCAGAGCCGGTACGCCTGGCACTCGACGTGCGGGTGCAGCATGTTCTGGTGGAGGAACTCGGCTCGGCTATGGCCACCTTCCAGTCCGCCGGTGCCGCCGGCATTATTCTGGATGTCGAGACCGGCGAAATTGTCGCCATGGCCAGCCTGCCCGCATTCGATCCCAACACACCTGGTGAAAGCTCCGCCGATGAGCGCTTCAACCGTGCCACTCTCGGGGTTTACGAGCTTGGCTCGGTATTCAAGGCATTCAACACGGCGATGGCGCTGGACTACGGCGTCGTTGACCTCGCCGACAAATACGACGCGACCAAGCCGATCCGTATTTCACGTTTCTCCATTCGTGATGATCACCCGGAAAATCGCTGGCTGACTGTGCCGGAGATTTTCATTCACTCATCCAATATCGGCTCGGCCCGCATGGCCATGGATGTTGGCAAGGAGCGGCAACAGGCGTTCCTGACAAACCTCGGCCTGCTTGACCCGATCTCGCTGGAATTGCCGGAAGCTGGCAGTCCGCTCAAACCCCGCACCTGGCGCGACGTCAATACAATGACCGTTTCATTCGGCCATGGTGTTGCCGTGACGCCGCTTCATGCAGTGAGCGGCTATGCGACGCTGGTCAACGGGGGCATCAAACACAACCCGACTCTTCTGCTGCGGTCCGCCGAAGATGCAGTGGCGACCGGTACTCGGGTGATCAGTGCCGAGACCTCTGAAATCATGCGCGGCCTGCTCTATCTGGTCGTCGCCGAAGGCACCGGTAAACAGGCCCAGGTTGACGGCTACCTCGTTGGCGGCAAGACCGGCACAGCGGAGAAACCGCGTGACGGCGGATACGCCCGTAAGGCGCTGCTCTCTACTTTTATTGCGACCTTCCCGATCGATGCGCCGCGCTACGCCGTGCTCATCAGTCTCGACGAACCACAGGGCAACGAGGCGACCCACGGCTTTGCGAGCGCTGGCTGGACCGCCGCCCCCACCACCGGACAGGTGATCAACCGCATCGGGCCAATGCTCGGCATCGCCCCGTTGACGTCACCCACCTTTTCACCTGGTCGTGAAGCCATTCCGCTTCCGCCCACCAACATCGTCAGAACCGGCATTCGGAGCAACGAGATTGCGACTTTCTGAGCTCGTTCAGAACGGCGGACCACCGCCGGGCGCTTTTCGCGATGTCGAGGTGACAGGCCTCGCCGCAGATAGCAGGGACGTGCGCCCCGGATATCTTTTTGCGGCGTTGAACGGCACGACCGCCCGCGGTGTGGATTTTATCCCTGATGCGATTGATCACGGCGCCGTTGCCGTGTTGATGCCGAACGAAAACCCGGACCACGAGGCACCACCGGAAAG
>JABJCZ010000225.1 GCA_018668475.1 Alphaproteobacteria bacterium
GAAGTTATCGCGACTGTTTCCTTCCCTGCGCTGAACCTTCACTCCTCCCTCGCGATCTGAACCCCTCCCCGGGGCGTCGTTCATCAGCATCTCACCTTCATCTCCGCTTCGTGGAACGACGCAGCCTTTTGGTTGCGTTGGCACAACCAGTTGCCAACGTTATGATGCCGCTCACAGTCAACGCATCGGCATCTGCCAGCTAAGGAGTTCCAAATGGGCACCACGGGCACCTCACATAAAGTCGCTTTCCTGGGCCTCGGTGTAATGGGCTTTCCCATGGCCGGGCATCTTGCCTCAGCCGGTCATCAGGTCACGGTCTATAACCGCACAAGTGCCCGGGCCCAACTATGGGCCGAATCGCATGATGGCACGGTCGCGAATACGCCGGTCGAAGCAGCCCGGGGTTGCGATATTGTTTTTGCCTGTGTCGGCGCCGACGACGATCTTCGTTCGGTCGTCTATGGCGATGAGGGGGCCTTTGCCGGGATGGACAACGGCGCCATATTTGTCGACCACACCACTGCCTCTGCCGACGTCGCACGGGAAATCGACGCCGCTGCATCACAACAGGGCCTCGGCTTCCTCGATGCGCCGGTATCCGGGGGGCAGGCTGGCGCTGAAAACGGCGCGCTGACGATTATGGTTGGCGGCAGCGACGCTACTTTTGCCGCAGCCCGGCCAGTTATGGACTGCTTCGCCCGCAACATCACCCACATGGGGCCAGCCGGAAACGGCCAATTGACGAAAATGGTCAATCAAATTTGCATCGCCGGCGTGCTGCAGGGACTAGCTGAGGGTGTTAATTTCGCCCAGAAGGCAGGACTGGACGGCGAGCGCGTTCTGGATGTGATTTCCAAGGGCGCCGCGCAATCCTGGCAAATGGAAAACCGTGGATCGACGATGCTCAAAGGTGAATTTGAGTTCGGATTCGCGGTGGACTGGATGCGGAAGGATCTCGGCTTATGTCTCGAAGAGGCCAGCCGCAACAAGGCCCGGTTGCCGATGAGCGCTTTGGTCGACCAGTTCTACGCCCATGTACAGGGTCGTGGCGGCAACCGCTGGGATACCTCCAGCCTGGTCCATCTGCTGCAAAACGACTGACGACCGAAAATGAGTCGAAAAAAAATGGCGCAGACAATGCAAGTCTGCGCCATTTCTTGTGTTATTTAAGCGTTATCGGATCAGGCAGCAGACGCCAAAACGTCGCCCGACGGGCCGTCAAACAGATGGGCCCGTTTTGAATCGAAGCCGAGCTTGATGGCCTGCCCCAGTTCAAAAGTCGGCTGACCAGGGATCTGCACCTTGAGAACCTTCTCTCCGATGTTGCAGTCAACGATTGTGAACCCACCAAGGGGTTCGACCTCGTAGACATTGGCATCAAATTCGATCTCGGCGCCACCGCCGCTGGTCACACGGAAATCTTCCGGCCGAACGCCGATCGATGCCGCACCCGAGGCAGAAACGCCTTCAAACCCGATCGACATTTCAAAATCACCGGCGCTGAACCGTTTCGAAGCCCCATCGAATGCGCCATCGATGAAATTCATCGGTGGCGAACCGATCAACTCAGCCACATAGCGACCGTTCGGATGGTTATAAATTTCGTCCGGTGTACCCACCTGGCGAATACGGCCATCCTCCATGATTGCCATGCGATCCGCGATGGACATCGCTTCCTCTTGATCATGGGTCACATAGACAAGTGTGTGATTGAGCTCACGCTGAAGCCGTTTGAGTTCCACCCGCATTTCCTCGCGCAGACGGGCATCGAGAGCCGCGATCGGCTCATCCATCAAAAATGCGGCCGGGTCGCGGACCAGTGCACGACCAATGGCGACGCGCTGACGCTCACCACCGCTAAGATGAGCCGGGATCTTCTTCAGAAGCGGCGTAATGTGAAGGGTTTCAGCGACCTCCCCAATACGCGCCTTGATATCGGCTTTGCTCACCTTGCGTTCCACAAGCGGAAAGGCCAGATTTTCATAGGCGGTCATGTGCGGGAACAAAGCCAGGTTCTGAAACACCATAGCCAAATCACGTTCCTGCGGACCGACCTCGGTTACATCTTTGCCGCCAATCAACACGCTGCCCGTATCCTGCTGAACAAGTCCGAGCAGGAGGCGAAGCAATGTTGTTTTTCCGCATGATGGCGGACCGAAAATACAGAAAAATTCGTTGTCGGAAATCGTCAGGGAGATGTCTTTAACGGCAACAATGTCGCCATACATTTTCGTGACGTCGTTGAATTCGAGCTGCGCCATGTTGCTTTACTCCAGTCCGATGGCGTTACCGGTTTCTGCATCAAAGATATGGCACTTCCCTTTCGGGAAGACCGCTTTGACATCAGATCCCAGCTCGAAGCCACTGCCTTTTGGAACCACCACTTTTATGATTTCCTCACCAACGGCGAGATGAACAATGGTACGCGGGCCAATGGGTTCGACAAAATTCACTTTGGCTTTTACGCCGTCGCCGGTGTGGCCCGAGGGCTCAAGAGCGATATCTTCCGGGCGCGCGCCAAATTTGATCGCGCCGGTCGTCGCCGATTTGCAGCGACGCAGCAGATCCTCGTCATTGACCTCAAATTGCCCGCCGCCTGGAAATTCAATACGGGTCGAGCCATCGCCGCCGCCAATTGTGGCATCCAGCAGGTTCATACTCGGGCTGCCCATAAAGTTGGCCACGAAGGTGTTATTTGGCCGGTTATAAACTTCGATGGGCGTTCCATACTGTTGCAACACGCCGAGGTTCATAACTGCGATCATGTCCGCGAGACTCATCGCCTCGATCTGATCATGCGTGACGTAGACCATTGTTTGCTGGAACTGGTGCTGCAGGTGCTTGAGCTCCGTGCGCATGAACGCCCGGAACGCCGCATCAAGGTTTGACAGCGGTTCATCCAGCAAAAAGATGGCTGGTTCGGTGACGGCAGATCGACCAATCGCGACCTTCTGCATCTCGTTGACGCTGAGCCGGGCAGATGGCCAATGGAGGCGATCGGTAAGGCGCATCAATTCCGCCATGTCCGTCACCTTCTTCTCGATCTCCGGGCCCTTCATGCCCCGCGACCGAAGGCCAAATGCAAGGTTTTCGTAAACCGTCATATGCGTGAAAATTGCATAGTTCTGGAATACAAATCCGACGCCACGCTGACGTGCTGGTAACGTCCGGACATTGTTGCCGTCAAAAAGAATCTCGCCATCACTGGCCGATTCGATTCCGGCGATCATGTTCATGGTCGTCGTCTTGCCACAACCCGACGGCCCCAGAAGAGCGACAAATTTTCTGTCGGGGATAAGCAGGTCGAGCGAATTGACCGCCAGAAGTTGACCAAACTGCTTGGTCAGACTTTTCAGTTCGATTGTTGCCATGGTCTAGCTCTCCGCGCTCATCATTGCTTTTTGACGTTTCTGTGCGGCGCTCATTTGCCACATTCCCAGAACCGCCAGAAGCGATAGCGCGACGAGAATGAACAGCCCCATCGCTGCGACATATGACCACTCAAGATCGGCGAAGGTCATTTTATAGATATACAACGAGATTGTTTCCGTCGCGACGCCTGGGCCACCTCGGGTCATTATGTAGACTGTGTCGAAAATCTTGAAGCTTTCGACGACCCGAATCACCAACGCGATGATCATGACCGTCTTCATTTTCGGCAGTACAATGCGGACGAAACTGGTCCACTTGCCGGCACCGAGGATGCTGGCCATACGGAGTTGATCCTCGGGCACACCAAGAATACCGGCCAGCAGGATCAAAAACATAAGCGGCGTCCACTGCCACACGTCGGCAATGATGATGGTGATCATCGAACGGTTGATGTCCTGCAACCAGGAATAATTCTGTGGCAGACCCAACATATCGTTGATCGGGCCTGTTCCCTGAAACAGCAGGAAGAACATCAGGCCTGTCACCGCCGGGACGATCATCATCGGCGTGAGCATGATCGAGTAAAATATCGGGCGGCCAGGGAACTTCTGAACAAAGAGCATAGCCAGACCAAGGCCAAGCAAGAACTCAATGGGAACAGCGATCCCAAGGATCGCAAATGTGCGTCCGATAGAGCCCCAGAATCGACCGTCCTGGAAGATTTCGCCATACTGGCCAAACCAGTTCATGCTTTCGTAAGCAAGGGTCCAGAGTGTGCCGTCGAGCGGTCCCCACCATGTCAGGCTGATATAAACCTGCATGAGGAAGGGGAACGCAACGATGAACGCGAGAAGCAACTGAGCGGGGAGGCTCATATACAGACCAAGACGCTTTGCCTCGATCTCGTGCTGCAGCATGGCCGGCTTTTTCTTGGCGCCGGTCTCCACCGTCTGTTCGGTCATTGCTTGAGTGCTCCGAAGGTGAGGCCACGCACCAGATATTTCTGGATCATTATTCCAAAGACAACCGGTGGAACCGCCGCAATAAGCCCCAATGCCGCTTTCATGCCATACATCTGGCCGCCCATGGCGGATGCCAGGGAGCTCATGTAGACCGGCAGCGTCACCCAGTCCTTACGGGTGAGCAGGAGTGCCAGAAGGTAGTCCGACCAGTTGAGAATGAAGACGAAGAGTGCCGTTGTGGCCAAACCGGCTTTCACCATTGGCAAGGTCACGCGGTAAAATACGCGCCACCGGCTGCAACCCTCTACGAGGGCCGCCTCTTCAATTTCGACAGGAACTTCGTCGAAGAATGTCTTCATCAGCCAAAATGAGAACGGCAAGGTCACAATCGCATAGATAAGTGACAAACCCCACCACGTATCGATGGCGCCGATAAATGCCCACATCACCATAACGGGGATCATCACTGCCAGCGGAGGAAAGAGCCGCAACTGAAGGACCGAAAGCGGCAAATTCATGCCGACGCCGAAGCGAGAGACGGCGTAGGAACCGAGTGTCCCGATAACAACGGCAATAAAAGTGCCGAGTGAGGCGGTGACAACACTTGCCAGCAGTGGCTTCCAGATCGTGCGATCCAGTGTCACCACCAGGCTTTCAACCTCTCCATTGAAGAGGAACAGGAAGTTCTCAACGGTTCCCTTTTCGGGAATCCAGTGAACCCCGTCAACTGTCGTCCATTCCTGGAAAGGCTTGAAAGCCATGGTACCCATCCACACGATGGGGTAAGCCACGATCAATACTGCGATCAGGATTAACAGGTACCGCCAGAGATGGGACGTCCACGACCTATACATAATTCGGCCCAGTCCTTCTCGAGTTAACTAATCACAAAATACATGCGAATAAATTCGTCCGCGCGACAAAAACGGCGAAGAGCCAAGCCTCCGCTGAATTGTTGCGGTCTCCAGAGTTGTGGGCAGCACCCGATTTGGTGCTGCCCACTCTCTGATCGGTTCTTCTTACCGGTTATGCGTCGTCGGTGCCAACCGGATACTGGGTCCGCTGCGCCGCAATGGCGTCGAGGATACCCTTGCTCTTCCGCTTGCGGATGATCTTCTGCCAACGCTTGGCCGCCTTCTTCATGGCGTCCGCAGCTGACTGCTCACCCACAATTGCCTGTTGCAGTTCTTCATCAAGCGCATTGTCCAGAGCACCCTGACCCGCGAAGTTGATGCTCGGTGCTGACCGGGCAATGGTCTTCGGGATGATGTCCATGGAATACGGATGATAAGTCGCCTCAACAAGCGGCTCGTTGAAGTTGGAGAGCTGCATCGGGTCGAAGTAGCCACCGGGGTTACCGCACATCCAGCTGTAGGTGCGCGTGGAACTCAGCCACTGCATGAACAGGTAGGCAGCTTCCTGATTCTTGCTCTTGGTCGAGATCCAGCCGGTGATGTGATAGTAGAGCACCGAACGACGGTTGATCTTGTTGCCCTTCTTCCGGCCTGGCGGGAGGTGGGCACTGACCTTGCCGGTGACCTTGGACTTCGGTGAGCCATCATCATTGAAGCCGTCGCCGAACTTCACGATGTTCGTGTAAATGGCAACATGCGGAATCTTGAGCTCCCACATGGAGCCATAGGCTTCGGCCCAGGTGTTGCTCAATGAGTCAGGCAGGGACCACTTCATGCTGTTGACATGCTCTTCGGCGCACTGGACGCCAATGTCATTGTCAAGAGTCGGGTTGCCTTCCTCATCGAAGTAGAAGTTGTTCTCCGGACCGCCCTGATCGTAGCCCATGCTCGCATAACGGCCATAGAACGTGGCAAGGCCCCAGAACGGGCTCATCAGGTTACCGTTACCGGACATCGCTCCGTTACCACCGTCAAATCCGGTGAAGAACTCGGAAATGCGATCAATGTCTTCCCAGGTATCTGGCGTGCTCAACTCGTGGCCAGTCTTGTCGCCAAACATCTTCTGGACTTCGGGATCCTCATAGAGGTCCTTACGGTAGAACCAGGTCTGGAAGTCACCATCAAGGCTGAAGGAGTAGTAGTTGCCAGCATACGTGCCGAGCAGCTGCTCCATTTCCTTGGACGGCGTCCCGCGCTCTGGGTCGTCCCAATCCGGCGAAAATCATGAAAAATGCCGGTTGGTGTGTTTACACCGACATGCAGA
>JABJCZ010000226.1 GCA_018668475.1 Alphaproteobacteria bacterium
CGCCTTGACCTCACCCGCCACTACCGCAAAACCCTTACCGGCTTCGCCAGCACGAGCCACCTCAATGGTGGCATTGAGCGCCAGCAAATTGGTCTGTTTGGCAACGTTGCTGATCAGGCCAACCACCTCGCCGATCTGCTCGGACGCTTCGGCTAGTTCGCTAATGATACTGCTCGTCCTACCACTTTCAGTAACCGCTTGGGCAGCCATGGTCGAGGATTGAGTGACCTGGCGGTTGATCTCCTGAATGGACGAAGACAACTCCTCAGATGCCGAAGCCACTGCCTGGACATTGGTCAGTGCCTCCGTTGCCGCAGAGGCAACCGACGTAGACTGTTCCTGGGTGGCATTGGCCGTCTGGCCCATCTCTGTCGCTTTTGTCTCAAAGGTATCGGAAATTGTATTGAGCGAAGTGACGAGATCGCCAAAGGACTCCATTTTGTCAGACACGCCATCCGCTGCATGGTTGATGGCGCGAGCCGCGGTCAAAAAAGCGCCGACCATACCGTCTTCAACAATGCGCCGAAAATACCGATTCTGCTCAACGTAATGCAGACATGCGGTTGATTCCCGAACATAGGCATCCATCCGGTCAATCATCTCATTGACCTTGCGACAAAGGTCCTGCGTTTGCCCAGGTTCGGTCGGTATGTTCAACACTCGCGCTTCAAAATCGCCCTCGCTGATGCTCTGGCAAACCGCGATCACTTCATCGACCTTATTCCCGGTTCCAATTGAGGACGCCTTTGGCGCCCCGCTCTTGGATTTTCCAAATAAGCCCATATTCATCTCTCCCTTACGCGGCCCGCGCGAGACTAGAAACGAATTCGTCGTATTCGGTTTCCTTCTCGTTCAGGGTCTCAATCAGTTTATCGAAGGACGCCTGCATGCCATCCTTCGCACTGCTTGTGGAACGCTCAATGCTGCTCAAATCGGCATACAACGGCACAATGATGTTGCTGATCGTGTTGGGGTTAGGTACCCGACGGGTCGAGTGATAGCCAACAAGCGAGCCACTAGCGTCATAGCTCGGTGTCACGTGGGCCAGCACCCAGTAGTGATCGCCATTCTTGGTCATATTCATGACATAGGCGAAAATCTCGGTGCCGGTCTGGATTGTATCCCACAGCAGCTTGAAAACGCAGCGCGGCATGTCGGGATGGCGGATCATGTTATGCGGTTGCCCGATAACCTCTTCTTCCGTGTAGCCCGCGATCTCAATGAAAATGTCGTTGGCATAGGTAAGATGCCCCTTGAGATTGGTCTTGCTGACGATGAGGTCCTTGCGGTCAAAAAAAACCCACGACCGGTTGGCGTGACCGTATTCGTGCTCTTTGGCTTTAATCTCCTTCTTGGTACCGACACCCGCAAACAAATGCGTGCGGCGATATCTTCCTGCTTTGGCTCACCCGGACCGATGCCCGGAGCGGTGGTGACACTTGATTTTGCCGAGCCTGCAAACCGGCACCCCCTCAGGGCCGACTTAACCCGGTAATGTACCTAGGTATAAACACCTACCTATTATTGGACCATTAACATGAGCCACCCGAAGCACCCTTAAGGCTAGCCACAACCGCAAATCCATAATCTATATCTCATTGAAATAATTCACTCTTATTATGGTTTTCAATAAACCAAATAACCTAGGGGTTTTCTGCCCTATTCGTGTCAAAAATTTATATTGCCAAGTGTCTCGCCGCTCAAAACCCGCTATTCAGGCATCCGTTTCAAGCATTCATGCGACGCGAAGCTGCACGACACAGCGCTCTGGCGTGTTAGTGTGAAACTCTGATTGCGGGTCTGAAGGGGGACGCTGGGACTTTGGATATTCGTGACTGGCTGGCCGGCCTTGGTTTCGCCGACTATGGCGACGCATTTGCCGAAAACGAGATTGACGACGAAGCCCTGCGTGAACTCGACGGCGACGACCTGAAAGAACTCGGCGTTTCCAAGCTCGGCCATCGTAAGAAAATGCTCGTCGCCATTGCGGCTCTGCGGGATGCGGATGTCGGCGTTCGGAGCGCAGCCGGCGGCGCTACTTCGTCCTCTGCAATCGCGACGAATAGCGCCCCCATATCAATCCCTTCCCCTCGGGCCGATGGCGATCGCCGCCAGGTAACTGTGTTGTTTGCGGACCTCACCGGGTTTACTCAACTTGGCGCCCGGCTTGATGCCGAAGAAACCCACGCTCTGCTCAACGCCTTCTTCGATATTGCCGATGGGGTGATCGCGAACTATGGCGGACGGGTCGACAAGCACATCGGCGATAATGTGATGGCCGTATTTGGCGCGCCGGTCGCTCACACCAATGATCCTGAGCGTGCCATCCGGGCGGCGCTGGAGCTACATGGCGAAATGCCAGGATTGAGCAAACAGCTCGGTGAAACACTAAGCGTTCACATTGGTCTCGCCAGCGGTGAAGTAGTCGCAAGCAATACCGGCAGTGCCGATCATCAGGAATATACGGTCACCGGCGATTCAGTGAATCTTGCATCGCGCCTGAGTGACCTTGCTGAAGCCGGGCAGACATTGATCTCTGGCGACCATCACGCCGCCATTATCGATATCGTCGATGCCGAAAGTATTGGCCTGGTCAATATAGACGGCCTTGAGCAGCCGGTGGAAACCTGGCGAGTCAATGGCCTGCGCACCGACGGTGCGCGAAGCCGGCAAATAGACTTTGTGGGCCGCGACACCCAGCTACGCCAGTTTGCCGGCGGACTTGAGGCCTGCCTCGCTAGCGGGCGCGGTGAAAGCATCCATGTGCGCGGCGAGCCCGGCATTGGCAAATCCCGTCTGGTAGAGGAATTCAAGCACCAAGCCGAGGCGCGAGGCTTCACCTGTCATACCGGCCAAGCTCTCGATTTTGGCGTTGGCAGAAGCCCCGATGCTATTCGCCAGATTGTGCGCAGCCTGCTGGGTCTCGCGCATGACGCGGACATCGCCACTCGCCGGGAAAATGCTGATCTGGCTATCGGGACTGACCGCGTACCGGTGGGCTGGCGTGTGTTCCTGTACGACTTGTTGGACCTGCCGCTGGCCGCTGACCAGCACGCAATCTTTGATGCCATGGATAACGCCGAACGCAACCGGGGCCGGCGCGAAACCGTGGCCCGGATGGTTGGTCAGGGCGCCAGCCACCAGCCGCTCATGATCATTGCAGAAGATTTGCATTGGGCAACGCCGTCGGTCATCCATGATCTCGGCGAAATTGCCACCGCCGTGGCCAGCGCACCGGCACTGCTTGTGATGACATCACGCCTAGAGGAAGACCCCATCGGACAGGGTCAGGCATGGCGGACCGCCGCCAAAGGTACACCGCTGACAACTATGGACCTTGCCCCGCTGCACGCAGACGAAGCCCGGCAACTTGCCGCCCAGGTGGTCGATGCCCATACCGCGTTTGCCCAAAATTGCGTCAATCGCGCCGAGGGCAATCCGATGTTTCTGGAACAATTGCTGCGTAACATCGGCGACAATATGGAAGACAACATTCCGGCATCGGTCCATCGCGTCGTGCTGGCCCGTGTCGATAATCTCGATGAGGCGGACCGCGCCGCATTGCAAGCAGCCTCCATAATCGGTCAGCGATTTTCCCTCGACCTCGTACAGCACCTGACCGGCGACCCCTGTTACACAGGTGACGGCCTGGTTGCGCACCAGATGATTCGGCCAGATGATGGCAGTTTTGTCTTTACCCATGCACTGATCCGCCAGTGCGTTTATTCCTCAATGCTGAAAGCTAGGGTGGGCGCGCTGCACCTTGAGGGCGCCCAATGGTACAGTGGGCGCGACCTAATTTTGCGGGCTGAGCACCTCGACCGGGCGGGCCACGCCGATGCCGCACAGGCCTACGCCAACGCCGCCCGGGCGGAAGCCGAAACATTGCATCTGGAACAGGCGCTTGAGCTGGTTGAGAACGGCCTCGCTGTTGCCAGCGATACCAACACCAAAGCCCGGCTCTATTTGCAACAAGGTGAATTCATCCGTGATTCCGGCCAACCGGGTCAATCAATTGGAAGCTACAAAGCCGCGCTGGATACGACGACAAATGATGAAATTCGTTGCCTCGCATGGATCGGCCTCGCCGCCGGCAAGCGGGTCACCGATGACTACGACGGCGCCCTTGCAGCCCTTCAAAAGGCCGAGACCGCCGCTATCGCTAACGATCTGCACGTCGCCCTGTCACAAATTCACTACTATCGCGGCAGTCTGTATTTCCCGCTCGGTCGCGTGGAAGACTGCCTGATCGAGCATCAGAAGGCGTTGGAATTTGCGCAGGCCGCAGCGTCCGGCGGTAATGAAGCGCGCGCGCTCTCTGGCCTCGGCGACGCCTATTATTCGCTGGGCCAGATGGAAACCGCGCTGAACTACTTTCGCCGGTGCATTGACCTTTGCGCCGAACTGGGATTGGCACGCATCGCCGTCGGCACCCAATACATGGTGGCATGGACCCTGCTCTACCAGAACGATATAGAGGGTAGCGCCCGCCAGGCGCGTGAGGCTGTGGCGCAGGCCAACCGCGCGCGTCACCAGCGTGCCGAAATGGTGGCGCACTTGACCACCGCGCGGGCGCGCATTGAACAGGCGCAATATGAAAAGGCACTCACCCA
>JABJCZ010000227.1 GCA_018668475.1 Alphaproteobacteria bacterium
CCCGGAGACGGCTGCGATTGCTCGAAATTATGTTGATGGCCCTGGCGGGCCGCAGGTTGAACTGGTCGAGGTCGGGTATGATCCGAAGACCGGCCTGCTGGACCTCGCCGACCTGAAGGCCAAGATATCTGACGGCACAGCGGCGGTGTGTATCGAGAACCCGACCTTCCTTGGGTTGATCGAATCGCAGGCGGAGGAAATCGGACAAATCGCCCGCTCAGCCGGTGCAGAGTTTGTCGTCGCGTGTGACCCGATATCCCTTGGCGTGCTGGCGCCGCCGGCTCAATACGGCGCGACGTTGGCGTGTGGCGATCTTCATCCGCTGGGCATTCACTTGCATGGTGGCGGCGGCCAGGGCGGATTCGTTGCGACGCATGACGAAATGCGACTGATCAACGAGTTCAAGGACCTCATGTTCGGCCTTACCGAGACGGTCAAGCAAGGTGAATACGGGTTTGGTGAAGTCCTCTTCGATCGCACTTCTTACGGCTCGCGCGACGAAGGCAAGGAGTTTACCGGCACGTCGACCGGGCTCTGGGCCATCACCGCCGGAGTGTATCTCGCCCTGATGGGCCCCAACGGCATGGAGGAGGTCGGTGAGACCATCATGCAGCGGGCGCAGTATGCGGCGAAACAGCTCAGCGCCCTCGACGGGATCAGCCTCGCCTTCGGTGGGCCGTTCTTCAAGGAGTTTGTCGTCAATTTTGATGGCACCGGCAAATCAGTGGCGGAGATCAATGCGGCGCTTCTTGAGCACGGCATCTTTGGTGGCAAGGATCTTTCCGCTGACTTCCCGGCACATGGTCAGAGCGCGCTTTATTGCGTGACTGAAATCATGACCAAAGCCGATATCGACAAGCTTGTCGGCGCGCTTGCGGCAGTGTCTGCCTGACCGGCAGCCATTCATTTGCCCGCGCGAACGAACAAGAGACGAGGAGACGAAAAATGGGTCGAGACGCAACTACCCTGCTGCGCAACTTCCATCAGGCAAGGTGGGACGAGCAGATTATCTGCGAAATGAGTGTGCCGGGCGAACGTGGAGTTCTGGTGCCTGAAACCGAGGCCGCGATAGCAGACGATGTTGGTGATGGGGTATCGGTCATCCCCAGCAACCTGCGCCGTAAAACCAAGGCCGACCTGCCGGAAATCAATCAGATGCGGGTGCTGCGGCATTATCTGCATTTGTCGCAGGAGACGATGGGCACGGATGTGACCATCGATATTTCCCAGGGCACCTGCACCATGAAATATACGCCCAAAGTGTTTGAGCATCTGGCGGCCCACCATCCGGGGATGACGGCAGTTCACCCACTGCAGGATGTGAGTACGATCCAGGGCACGCTCGAAATGTATTACAAGTTCGAGCAGTTCCTGTGTGAGCTGTCGGGTATGGACAGCTTCAGTTTTCAGCCAGGCGGCGGCGCGCATGGCGTGTTTACCAATGCATCCATCGTGCGGGCGTATCATGAAGCGCGGGGCGAGGGGCATCGTGATGAAGCGATCACCACCATGTTCTCGCATCCGTGTGATGCGGCGGCGCCGGCAACGGCCGGCTACAAGATGATCACATTGATGCCGGATGAGAATGGCTATCCGGATATCGAGGCCTTCCGGGCGGCGGTCTCCGAACGAACGGCGGCTATCTTCATTACTAATCCGGAAGATACCGGCGTCTATAATCCGCGCATTGATGAGTTCGTGCAGATTGCACACGACGCTGGTGCGATCTGTGTTTATGACCAGGCCAACGTCAATGGCATGATGGGTATAGCCCGCGCGCGTGAGGCCGGGTTTGATCTGTGCCACTTCAATTGCCACAAGACCTTTGCCACGCCTCATGCCTGCATGGGGCCGGCCACTGGCGCTATCGGCGCGACAGCGGAGCTTGCGAAATATCTTCCGGTGCCCCGCATTGAGTTTGATGGGGAGAACTATTCGTTTGCCGATGACACCCCGGAATCGATCGGCAAAGTGCGCTCCTTCTATGGCCATCCGTCCATTGTCATGCGGGGCTACGCCTGGTTCCTGAATCACGGAGCTGACGGGCTGCGCGAGGTCGCAGAGATCGCCGTTCTCAACAGCAACTACATGGAAAAGAAGTTGCGCGAGATCGACGGCGTAAAAGTTTATTACGCTGAGGGTAAACGACGGCTGGAGCAGGTGCGCTACAGCTGGGAGCCGCTGACGGAGGAGACCGGCGTTGGCACCGAGGACATCATGCGTCGCATGACCGATTACGGACTGCAACACTACTGGATGAGCCATCACCCCTGGGTCGTGCCGGAGCCGTTCACGCTTGAGCCCTGTGAAAGCTATTCGAAGGACGATATCGACGAATATGTTGCGGTTTTGCGCAAAGTCGCTGAGGAAGCGCGTGAAACTCCGGAGCTAGTGAAGTCGGCACCGCATAACTCGGTGGTTCACAAGGTCGTGGCGCCGGCAATCGATGAGCCGGAGCGTATCGCCCCGACTTGGCGGGTCCATAAAAAGCGCAAGGGGCTTGCGTGAGTAAAACAGAAATCCGGGGCCGAGCGGCTGCAAGCTGCGCGGCTCCGGGCCTGTTACCTGTGGTTCTAGCGCGATGAAGACCATCGGCCTCATTGTTAATCCGGTCGCCGGTATGGGTGGGCGCGTCGGCCTCAAGGGAAGTGATGGCGCGGATATTCTCGAGCGTGCACGGGCGCTTGGTGCGGTGCCGGAAGCACCCGGCCGCGTCGTCCAGGCGTTGAGCGTTCTGGCACGGGAAAGCGCGCGATGCGCCATTCTCACCTGGCCGGGCGACATGGGTGAGGTGGAGGCACGCGAGGCTGGGTTTGAGCCCGAGGTGATTGGCTCGATTGAGCCCGGCGCGACCTCGCCGGATGATACCGAACGCGCCGCGCGGGAGATGATCGCGCGCGGCGTGGATCTTCTGCTGTTCGCCGGGGGCGACGGTACTGCGCGCAACATATTTCATGCGGTCGGCGATGCCGTGCCGGTGCTGGGCATCCCCGCAGGGGTCAAAATTCACTCGGGCGTCTATGCCGTCACGCCGCGCGGCGCAGGGGAAGTTGCCGCGCGTTTTGTGGCGGGCGGGATCGGAAAGTTTCGTGACGCAGAAGTGATGGACATCGATGAGGCTGCGTTTCGGGAGGGGCGGGTCTCGGCCAAGCTCTATGGCTATATGCGGGTGCCGGAAGAAAACCGGTTCGTGCAAAGCGTCAAGGCCGGTGGCCGCCGGACCGAGCGTGAAACGCTGGCCGGCATTGCGCACGATGTCGTCAGTCAGATGCAAGGTGACGATGAACGGCTCTATATCATTGGCCCCGGCACCACGACGCGCGCTGTTATGGAGGCGCTTGATCTGCCCAATTCATTGCTGGGTGTGGATGTGGTGCAAGCCGGCAAGCTCGTCGCCAGCGATGTGATCGAGAGTGAGCTGATGGCGCTTGTGGCCGACGCACCGGCGCGTATTGTTGTGACGGTTATCGGCGGGCAGGGGCACATGTTCGGTCGCGGCAACCAGCAACTCAGCCCGCGTGTTCTGCGGGCAGTTGGCCTGAAGAATATCACCGTCATTGCTACACAGGACAAGCTGGTGGCGCTGGATGGGCGCCCGCTGCTGGTGGATACCGGTGATGAAGACTTGAACGCGGCGCTATCGGGCTACGCTCGGGTGGTGACCGGCTATCACGACTACACCATGTTTCGGGTTGGGCACGATGATGCGGAAGGCTAGGTCACTTCGCAGAAGTGTTTGTACATGATGCCGATGACGTCGCGCGCGACGGTGCTGGACAACGTGTAGTAAATCGCCTTGCCATCGCGCCGGGTTGAGACCAATTGCTCTTCCCGCAGACGCGCTAGCTGTTGTGACAGCGTTGGCTGGCGAATGCCCAGCGCTTCTTCAAGCTGGGTCACCGAATACTCGCCCTGCGACAGCAGGCACAGCAGCACCAGCCGGTTCTCGTTGGCCAGAGCCTTGAGAAAATTGCTGGCTTCGCGCGAATTTTCCGAGAGCGCCTGCATTTTTGTATCGTCGAACGGGGTCACCGCGGACTTGTTCATGAATTCTGTCCTGTAATCCTAAAACGTGATCGCGGTTTCAATTTCTTCTTTATCGGTGCCAGTGCGCACGGCAGGGCAAACATAACGCATTCAATTTTAATATATTATGATTTTGTTATGCGATGGTCACGGAAGATTGTGAAGGGTTGTCAGTCCGGGGTTTTGTATCGCGCTATATTTGAGGCAGGTACGGTTTCGATTATTGCCGAATGAAAACATCAAGATGACGCACCCGAGAAGGAAGAGGAAGCATGTTCGAAGTCAGTATCCTCG
>JABJCZ010000228.1 GCA_018668475.1 Alphaproteobacteria bacterium
ACGGTCCGTTGGTTGGCAAAATTCTGATGCGCCAGGCTTTAACCCGCGACCGTATTTCGCCAATGCCACTGGATATCTGTGTCGCCCACAGCCAAGGCGGCATTGCCTATTTGCTGATGCAGGCGATGGAAAATGCCCTGCGCGAAGACGATAATCCGCGACATGTTGCCTGCCTGCTGACCCAGGTTGAAGTCGACAAAGATGACCCGGCCTTTGAGAATCCAACAAAACCCATAGGGCCGTTCTTTAGCGAAGAAGACGCCAAAGCCGTTCAGGCAGAGCTGGGCTGGCTGATGGCTGAGGATTCACGGCGCGGCTGGCGGCATGTTGTCCCCTCCCCCATTCCGCAACATGTCTGCGATATATCGCTAGTCGAGGTTTTGGCCCAGCGCGGGACTATCGTGATCGCTGGCGGCGGTGGCGGCATTCCGGTCATTCGTGGCGCCAAAGGCGTCCGGCACGGCGTTTCAGCGGTTGTCGACAAAGACCTCACTTCCGCTTTGATGGGGAATATTCTCGGCATTGAAACTTTTATGATCCTGACCGCGACACCCAAGGTCGCGATCAATTTTGGCAAGCCTGATCAACAGTTCCTCGACCGCGTCACCCTGTCAGAAATCAAAGCGCTAAACGCTGAAGGACATTTTCCGCCCGGCAGCATGGGACCAAAGATTGACGCTTCTATCCGGTTTATCGAAGGCGGTGGGGAACGCGTGATCATTGCCGATTTGGAACAGGCAATGGATGCACTAAACGGCAATACGGGGACCCATATCGTTCGCGACAATGGCTGACGGCTACGACAGCAACCAATTCGCGATCACCTCGGCTGGCAAGCTCGCTCTTGACGCCATCGATTACCCAAAACAGGGCCGCGTCGCCGCCATATTCGAGCGTAGCTTCTATATACAGGTAGACGATCACTGGATCTGTCTTGGTGCATCATCGCTGACCTTGGGACCACTCAACCTGCTAACTGATGCGCCCGCCAATATTAATTGGCAGGCCAGCGGGCTACGGCTCGAGGATCAGGTAAAAATCTCTGCAACTCACATTCACATTGGCAATCGCTTTGCGTTCTCCTATCGCGATGCTGAACCATGGCAGCCTGACTCGATCACCGTTTTGAACACAACGACCGTTGCCGCTGGGTTGACGACGTTGACTCAGCAAGCGCACAGCATGGCACCCACCGAAGGTCTTGCCTCATTTATTTTCCCCGATGGTTCATTAACCACAGCCCTACCCACCGCCGCGCCTGCGATTGCCGAAATGACGAACTTTGTCGGCGGCGAGCATTCCAATGCTGAGAGCATTCTAGAACCAGTCACCGCGTTGATTGGATTAGGCCCCGGCCTCACGCCGTCAGGCGACGACTTCCTCGGCGGCACGATGATCGCGCTAAGTATTCTGGGAGAAAAAGAAAAGCTGAGATGTTTGGAAAACGTAGTTGGAGAAGCCGGGTCAGCGACCAACGATATCAGCCGAGCGCATCTGAAAGCGGCAGCGCAGGGTATTGGCGCTGAGCCGCTACACGCGACAATTGGAGCTATAATATCAAACCAGGACCAACCTCTTAGGGATTCTCTGGAAAGGCTTGGTGCTATCGGCCATTGCTCGGGGTGGGACGCCCTCACCGGTGTGGTGATTACTTTACGCGCATGGCTGGAGAAATAGCTTACGCCGCGTCAGTAACGGCAGCACCATCGCAGCGCGGGTCAGAAGCGCCCTCAATAGCGCCATCGACATGACGGACAATCGCCCCCGCATGTCCCATCATTTCGTCAATATCACCAACGACTTCAATATCATGGCCAGCAGTCCGCAGAGCATTGATCACCGCAGGGTCGAAACGGGCCTCAATTCGCAGTTTCGCGGATTCTTCACCCCAGGTCCGGCCCAGCAGCCAGCGCGGCGCGGCTATCGCCTCTTTCAGTCCCTGTTCGAAATCAACGTAGCGCGTGAAGATGGCGGCCTGTGTCTGCGGCTGCCCTTCACCGCCCATCGTGCCATAGACCATATGTCGTCCATCCTTCAGAGTCGCCATCAATGGATGAATCGTATGGAACGGGCGTCGGCCCGGCATCAACGGATTGGGACTATCGGGATCAAGGCTGAAACTGGTGCCACGGTTTTGCCAAACAATACCAGTTTCAGGGAGCACAACACCCGACCCAAACTCCCAGTAAATACTCTGGATCAGGCTAACCGCGCAGCCATCGCGATCCATCGCACCCAGCCACACCGTATCGCCCGGCTGAGACATCTCTGGCCACGGCAATGCTGTGTCTGAATCAATCTCCGCCGCAAGCTGCTCGAGCATGTCATCCGTTAGAAAGTCTGCCGGATCGCTGGTCATGTAAGCGGGATCGGAGACATATCGATCCCGCACCCGAAAAGCTCGCTTACTGGCCTCAACAATGGCATGAACGTATGCGAAGCCTTCGGCTTCCGAAATACCCAACCGCTCACAAATCCCGAGAATCATCATCGAGGCCAACCCCTGGGTTGGTGGCGGTAGCGTATAGGCCGTACCGGATTTCAAGCTAACAGATAGCGGTTCTACAGTGAGCGCCTTGTGCTGCGCCAAATCAACTGCACGCAGTGGACTGCCCGCCGCCTCAAGCTCGCACGCGATCGACTCCGCGATATCGCCGCGATAA
>JABJCZ010000229.1 GCA_018668475.1 Alphaproteobacteria bacterium
ATTTCCGCCGCATCGTCGAAGAACGCGTCACTGACTTCGGGGGTTTGTCCGAATAGTCGTAGTGCCCAATCAAGCTGGGGCGACGTCTGGCCCTCCCCCAGCGCCAACAAATCCAGCGAATTTCGCACGCCCATTCAATGCCTCCCCTTTTTTCTAAAAAACACCTAATAACTATTTGATTTTGCGAATATTTTATCTGCGCAAAATTTAACAAATACTCCGTGTTCGACACGTTTTCCGGACCGTTGGTACAGAACTTCAATCTCACCAAATTTGTCTGCCAAGTATCAACGTCAGATCATTTTTAGGCGGAACCCCGACCTGCCGTTATTGTAGGGCAAGGAACGATTTGCCAGTTGCGAACACCTTGATATATACCTACGGCGAAAGTTTCGGACTGCCCGCTCTGTTGCCGCATGCGGGTGGCCTGTTCCCCGGTAGCTCAGTTGGTAGAGCGAGCGGCTGTTAACCGCTTTGTCGCTGGTTCGAGTCCGGCCCGGGGAGCCAGTTTCCGGGCTCAGATCTCCAAAGGATCTGGGCCCGGTCCTTTTTTCCGGGGCCCGATGGCTGTCGCCGGGCTATGCAAATCACCGCAGATAGCGTCACGGACAAAGGAAGAGCGACCATGTCGACCCTCCCCGAACTCGCCCCCTTCATAGACCTTGCAACGCGACCCGATGTTGTCGAGCAGTTTGGGGTGGAGCCAGGATGGCGCTTTGCCATGGTTCGGCACGCCCGGTTTGCCGACCTGGATGCGCTGGCGCACCTCAACCACACCACCTATTTGCGGTATTTTGAAGACGCCCGCCTCCAGTATCTGGTCCATCACGGGCTTGAAGGCCTGATGCGCGGCGGCAAAGATACCCCCAGCCCGGTATTGCTTGGGCTTGAAATTCGCTATCTAAAGCCCGTATTCCATGGTGATGCCGTGCTCGCGACAGTGCGGACCGCCAAGATCGGGAACACCAGCATGAGTCTGGACTATGCGGCCTGGACCACCGGGTGCGCCGCCACTTGCAGTAGCCCATTTGTCCTGATGAACGCCTCCACCGGTGAAAAAATCACTGTGCCCGACGATATGCGTAAGAGTATCTCGGATTTTGAGCCGGACGGGCTCAACGGATCTCCCGCCGCTGGTTGACCCGCCGGGTGAGCCCTCTTAACGTGTGATCACAAAAATATTTACGGGAGGTCAGGATGCCGGAGCCAGTTGCGTTTATCGACGAGAAGTTTGTGCCCGCGAGCGAGGCCAAGGTTTCCATTCTGGAGCCGACGTTTACCAAGAGCGATGTCGTCTACGATACGCTTTCGGCCACCGATCGCTTGATTTTCCGGCTGGATGATCACCTCGATCGCTTTCAGAATTCCTGCGACGCCATGGCCATCAAGCCACCTTACGAGCGGGATGAGCTCAAAGGCATCATTGCCGAATGCATCGATCGCTCGGGCTACGATGATGCCTGCGCCACCATGATGGGCACGCGCGGCCCTTATAACGACATTTCAAGCCGCGACCCGCGCGATTGCCAAAATGGCCTGATCGTTGTGGCCGTGCCTTATTACTACGTGATGCCGAAAGATAAACGCGACAGCGGCATCAATATTTCAGTTGTCGACAACCGCCGGGTATCTGCCGATGCCGTGGACGCGCGGGTCAAAAACTTCAACTGGATGGACCTGACCCGGGGCCTGCTTGAGGCCTATGGAAAAGGCGGTGACAGCGCCATGCTCTGCACGTCCGACGGCAAGCTGTCCGAGGGGCCAGGATTCAACGTCTGGATATCCAAGAACGGTCGGCTGTTGACGCCACGGGGTAATTTGCTCGAAGGCATGACGCGGCGAAGCATTTTCGAACTCGCCGCTGAAATCGGCGTAGAGGCTATCGAATCAGACCTCTACCCTGACGACCTCAGGGGCGCCGATGAGGCGTTCAGCACAACGACGGCTGGCGCTGTGACACCGATCACCCAGGTCGACAGCAAGCCACTTGGCAATGGTGCGCCAGGCATCATGACGACACAACTGAGTGATCGCTACTGGAGCCGCCGCAAAGAAGGCTGGCACGGCACTTTGGTTGACGACCTTCTGGTGAAGGAGCCGGCCGGTTCCGCCTGATTTCATCCGTCAGGTTAGCTTGCGGTACCCCGCACCGGATAGTCGTTTTCGATGATATATTTGAGGTATCCTGGGAGCGACGTCAGGTCAGCACGAGCAAACGGCGCATTGGAGATATCAATGATGTGCACGTTGCCATCGGGCCGGACCACAAATAGACCGGGCTCGGCAAACGGCCGGTC
>JABJCZ010000230.1 GCA_018668475.1 Alphaproteobacteria bacterium
CTCCTCGGCGATGGACTTGACCATAAATTTGAAGAAGACGTGGCGATCAGCCGACTGCAAGGTGTCGCAGTAATCGTAGTTCATCTCGAACTGACCATTGGCGTCTTCGTGGTCGTTTTGATACGGCGCCCAGCCGAGTGTCTCCATGCTGTCGCAGATTTCGGCAACAACATCAAAACGGCGCATCAGGGCGGTCTGGTCGTAACAGGGTTTGCCTTGGGTATCGCGCGGGTCCGAAATGGCAGAGCCATCCTCATTGATGAGGAAAAATTCAGCTTCAATGCCGGTCTTCATCCGGTAGCCCTTTTTGGCGGCTAGAGCCACCTGACGCTTGAGCATGAGCCGCGGCGTATCTTCCATAGGCGCGCCACCCATCCAACAGTCACCGGCGAGCCAAGCGACTTCAGGCTTCCACGGCAACTGGATCAACGAAGAGGCGTCGGGCATTACCAGCATGTCCGGGTCGGCCGGGGTGGAATCGAACCAGGCCGCGAAAGCCGCAAAACCCGCCCCATCGCGCTGCATGATGCCAATCGCCGATGCCGGCACCAGTTTCGCCCGCAATACGCCGAAATAATCGACAAAGCTGATGAGAAAAAATTCGATTTTCTTGTCTTTGGCGACCTTCGCCAGATCCACGGCCATTGCTTGCTGCTCCCCGATTTCTTGTCTCGTCCTTGCCGGCGCCCAACGAACGCTGGTTGCACACAGCGAGCCACCTTATAGCGGCAATGGCGCACGCGCACCCATGGCATGCGACATGCCTTCAAACGGGGACGCCGAGCCAGCCTCGAATCACCCTGTCATCAGGTCAAGGGCACTCTAGTCCCGCCCCGTGGCGGGGGCAATTCAGATGAACATTATTTTCACCATATGAAAGGCGCCTATGACGCCCGCTCCTTTGCCTTGTCATCCAGCGGTGTTGCCGGGACACTCCGGCAATTGTGAGCCCATCATGGCAGGGCGCTGATCCGCGTCTTCTGGCACCCCGGCAAAGGAGCACCTTCTTGGCAGACCCGGTTTACCGCCCTGATGTGTTTACGGCGAAAAACTTAGCGCGGGCAAAGCGCATTATTCTTACGCCGGAACCTGGCAGATCGACAGATGAACGCTGGGAAAAAGAGACCCCTTGGGTTGCCGCAAAGCTGGAGCACGCGCTCACCGTGGCACCCGAACACTCTGTGCTGGACTATGGTTGCGGAATTGGCCGGCTATCGAAAGCCTTGATGCAAGGGACCGGCTGCGCCGTACTGGGAGTGGATATCAGCAGCACCATGCGCGCCCAGGCGCATCTGTATGTTGATGCAGAGAATTTCACCGCCACCTCGCCTGGCGGACTCGCACGCATGGCGGGGGCGGGCTTTCGAGCTGACCACGCCTTTGCCGTCTGGGTGCTGCAACACTGCTACGACCCCAAAGCGGAGATTATCCGCGTGCGTAACGCGCTGAAGCCGGGCGGGCTGTTTTGTGTCATCAACAGCGAACAGCGGTGGATCCCGACAGACAAGCGATGGCGGCACGACGACAAGAATGTACGCGAGTTGCTGCGTGACAGCTTTGACGAAATTGCCACCTACCCGTTAGCCGTCGGCCCAATGAGCGAAACATTGGTGAAGACGTCTTTCTTCAAGGTCTATCGCAAGCCCGCCTGATGGAATCGGCGACAAGAGCTTGACCTTGCCGTTACAGGAAGGCTCATGCTCCGCCCCATGATGAAAAAACTGATCAAGAACTCCGGCCTTCGTAAATTTATCTCCCGCGCCTGGGCGCCGGCCGCCATCGCCATCGCCGGCGCGGTGATTCTGGTAAATATTTTTGGCTCTGGCTCCCCCGGCGGCCATATGGCTCAGGCCAATGGCAGCACCGTTGCCGTCGCCATGCCGCCCGCGTTTTCGATGATGGGCGATCTTGGCGGGCGCGTGTTCAATAAAACCTGCGCCACCTGCCACGGCAACAATGCCTCCGGCACAGACAAGGGCCCGCCGTTGATCCACCGCATCTATGAGCCCAGCCACCATGCCGATGGCTCTTTCGCGCGCGCCGTACGCCAAGGCGTCCGGGCGCATCACTGGCCCTATGGCGACATGCCGCCACAGCCAGAAATAACAGATGATCAGCTAAGCGCCATCATCACATTTGTACGCGAGGTGCAGCGGGCCAACGGCATCCAGTAATCAGCAATGGCGGGCACAAGGTAAACTCCTTTGGCATTGCTTCGCCGACTGGATCAAGGTGTCTCAGGCGCCGGGTTGAGGCGCGGATGTGTTTCCTCGGCCGCGATCAGCACCCACAGACCGGAGAGGCCCATCGCCGCCGCAACGAACCAGAAACCCGCGGCCACGCCACCCGTCGCATCAGCGATAATGCCGATCGATAATCCACCAATGCCATAGCCGGCGTCACGCCAGAAACGATAGCCGCCGAGGCTGGAGCCCCGCCAATTGGGGTGTGAAATATCGCCAACGGCGGCGATCAACGTCGGGTAAAGCAGCGCCATACCAACGCCAGTGATTGCGGCCACGACCGACCATGCAACGATGCCATCTACAAGCATGGTGAGGGCGATGCCGATCCCGGCGATCCACATGCCGAGGACGATGGGGGTCTTGCGGCCATAGCGGTCCGACAGCGGGCCGGTCCAGAGCTGCGACGCACCCCACACCATGCCGTAGACGCCGACGACCCAGCCGATTTCAGGCAAAGAGAGACCCTTGCCATAGAGGTAGACCGGGAAGAACGCCCAGACCAGCGCATCGACGAACTTTTCGACGCAGCCCGCCTGCGAGAGCGCGGACAGCGTGCGGTGACGCCAAGTCACCAGCGCGAAAATTTCCCACGATGACGGTTTGTCCGCAACATGCCTGGGAAAACGCGGCTTCGGCCCCTTGTGCTTGCCCGATGCGTGGGCCGCAGCCTCCGCCTTCGCCCACGGCAATGTGTCCCTCGAGAACAGAAATGCACTGACCAGTGCGAGGGCGATGACCACGATGCCGAAATAGAATAGGCTCCAGCGCGGGTCGAAGCTGGCGGCAAGGTAGCCCGTTATGAGGCCCGCAATAGCGACGCCACCATACCCGGCAAACTCGTTGAATCCGGTGGCGAGGCCGCGTTGCTCGGCGCGGGTGATATCAGCTTTGGCGGTCACCGTCATTGACCACGCGAAGCCCTGGTTAATACCAAGCAGCACGTTGGCGGCGACGATCCAATCCCATGACGGTGCGAAAAGAATGATAAACGGAATCGGAAGGGCCATCAGCCAGCCCCAGAGCAAACCCTTCCGCCGCCCGACCGTCTCCGATAGACGACCAGCGACGAAGTTCATGCTGCCCTTCACAAAGCCAAAACTGATGACGAACGCCATCAGCAGGGTGAACGAGCCGGCGGGCACACCAAACTCCGTTTCCGCCAGAACCGGCATCACGCTGCGCTGCATACCGATGGTCAGGCCAACAAAAAAGACCTGCAAGAGCTGCTGGAAAAACTGGCCAAGGTTCGCACGAATGCCGTGGGCATATTGGCTGAGTTCGTCCGACATTGAAGGGGGCGTTGTCATCGCACTCTCTTGCTATTCCGGAGCTAATGCCCGGGCCAATTCGCCCGTTTCAAGTGGCGATCTTCGGCCTAATCTTCGTCGCCGCGGCGGCGACGCTTCTTGCGGGTCTTCTCATCCACCGCGACTTCCGCAAGAGACCACTCCACTGTGCGCTTCATCACGTTGCCAAGCGCCACATCAAAGGCATTTACCACGGCCAGAACACCTGCGCCTTCAACCGGAATTCGGTGCTCGAAGTTCATCGATGCAAGGATTACCCGCTGGGGCATGCGCACCAGTTTGGCGTTTAGTCTCACGCGGGCAACGACGTTGTCAGAAGACTCATACTCCGCCTGAAACTCGCGCAATTCCGTCTTCAGAACGTAGTCTGCGCGAAGGTCGGTGCCTCGCCGTGCAACCGATACTATTTTGTTGGAATTTTCGAAGCTCTCGACCAACAGTGTTTGAACCATGAAGGGTGCGCGCTCAGTCCACCGGGCGCCGGCATAATAATCCAGCGTCAGCGGCGTTTCGCGAACCGCAATACCGTGGGTGTTGATACCCTCCGAAGCGATTGGCACTTCGAGCACAAGTTGTGAGGACACCCGCTCAAGGTCATCAGCGAAGGTGGATTTCGGCGACAGCACGTACATGTCGGCGCGCTCACCGCCGCCCGGCAGCAACTCCTTTATCGAGCAACCACCAGCGACAACAGTGACCACGAGTAATGCCGGTACGACCCGCCATAGCGAGCGCCGGATTTTCATCATTGATCTCATTCTGCCTCAAACCCTTGTTGCGAGCCCCCCAGCAGATAACCGCTCGGGTCGGCTTCCAGTTGCTCCGCGATACGCGTCAGACTGGAGACCAGAATGCGTATCTCGTCGATCATGCTGGAAAATTCGTAAAGACCGTCTTGCGTGAAGTCGGCTATCGGTTCGCGGTTTTCGGCAATCATCTCATTGACTGCTTCACCAGTGGCCGATAACGCAC
>JABJCZ010000231.1 GCA_018668475.1 Alphaproteobacteria bacterium
CAGCTCGCGCAGCCCCTTGAGGTCGCTTTCCATTGCGACAATGCTCCAGAAAGCACCATAGGGGTCCTCCCAACCGGGGTTGGCTTCTTCAACCGTGCATCCGAGATCGGTCTCAAAGACCTTCACCGCCTTGCGCACAATCTCGCGCACTTCGGGATCAACCGCGGAGTAACCCCAGTCTTCGGAATACGCGATGCGCAAACCCTTGATGCCGCCTTCCATAGCCTCCAGCCAGTTGAAGTCGGCAGCCGGCAATGTGTGCTGGTCACGCATGTCAGGGCCGGCAATTACTTCCAGCATCGCGGCGGAATCAGCGACCGTCCGGCTGAGCGGGCCAATGCATTCAAGAGCCTCCCAAGACGATACACCCGGAGCGTTTTCGTCGCGCGTGCCGGGCCACAAGGGCACCCGACCATAGCTCGCCTTAATGCCGTAGAGCCCACTATGGGCGGCCGGGATACGCACCGAGCCACCACCGTCGGAGCCGATTGCAAACGGCGTCACACCGGCGGCGACAGATGCCCCAGACCCAGCTGACGAACCACCGGGCGTGCGATCCAGATTCCACGGGTTGCGGGTAGTCTCAAAAACAGGGTTGTGCCCCACACCGGAATAGCCGAATTCAGGAACATTGGTTTTACCCATGATAACGGCACCTGCTGTCTTTAGCCGCTCAACTACGATGTCATCATGTTCCGGAGTAAAATCTTTATAAATGAACGAGCCGGAAACGGTCGGCAGGTCTTTCGTACAAACCAAATCCTTGATGCCAATCGGCACACCCGCAAGCGAGCCGGCGTCTTCGCCCGCAGCAATTTTCGCATCCACGGCGGCGGCCATCTTGCGGGCAAGATCAGGCGCCGGCGTGCAATAAGCATGCAGGTGCGGCTCGGTCACTTCCAAACGGGCAATCGCCGCGTCCGTAATTTCAGCTGCAGATACCTCTTTGCTACGCACTTTTGCCGCAATGTCGACGGCAGTCATACCGCCAATATCTATTGCACTCACCATAACCTTGTTTCCCCGTCTGCTCTCGTTCCGGCGTCATCATTGCGCCCTGTCCGACGGCGTCAATGCTAGCGCGGCGCGGGGCAAGCCCGCCAGTCAAATCAGGCTGAAATGCCCGAATTGAGTGAATTCAGGGATTGTTCGCGCATTCACGGTCTCTGGTCGCCAATCTCGATGCACTGGCTCGGCTACTACCACTCTGGTTGGCGCTCCAGGCCTGCGCCCGGATTCGCATTCACCAGTGGAGACTACTCCGCCACAACGCGATCGCGCCCGGCCTGCTTGGCCTCATACAACAAGCCGTCGGCGTGCTTGACCATTTCGGCCAGATCGCCACGCGTATTCTTGCTGACTCCAATACTCGTCGTAACTTTGACTTCGGTGTGAGCCAGGGCCACCGCAATTTCTGCTACCGATTCGCGGAGCGATTCGAACATGCGGAAAGCCACTTCCGGCTCCATATTGACGGCGATCACACAAAATTCCTCGCCCCCCATGCGCGCAACCACATCTCCTTCACGAAACCGGTTTTGAAGCAGCGCGCCCACACTCCTGAGCACCTGATCGCCGACGTCGTGGCCGAACCGGTCGTTGACCGACTTGAAGAAGTCAATGTCGATGACGGCGACCACTACATTGACGTCGGTCCGCTTGGCGTTGGCGACCATTTTGGCGCCGGAATTGTATAGGAATCGACGATTATAGACGCCGGTCAAAAAATCGATGTCCGCAGCTTCACGGGTTTGCTCCAGATGATCGAGCATGTCGAGGTTCTGCGTGATCCGGGTCAGGAACTCTTCTTCGATAAAGGGCTTGGATATAAAATCGTTCGCGCCGTACTTAATTAACTTGGCCGACAACAACCCCGAGCCCGTACCCGAAATACCAATGATGACCAAGGTATCTCGCGGGTGATCAGCACGGACCCGGCGAATCAACTCAAAGCCATCCATGCCCGGCATTTCGTAGTCGACGACGAGCAATTTCGTATCGGGGTTTGCGCTGAGCTGGGCAATGGCTTCAGGGCCGTGCTCAGCCTCAATAACATCAAACTGGTAGCGCTCCAGCAGGCGACTGACGTGCTTGCGCGCGGTTTTCGAATCATCGACGATCATCGCCTTGGTGCCGCGATTTCGGTAGAGTCTACACGCCAGGCTGAGGAGATAGTCGACCGAAGACGGGGTATCTTTCAGCACATAATCGACGACACCTTTCTGGAAAAATTCATCGCGGCGGCCCTGGTCGACATCGCTGGTAAAGACGATGACAGGCAGTCCAGTTGCTACCACCAGGTCAACAACTTCGCCGTTGGGGGCATCGCCAAGGTTCAGGTCGAGAAACGCCACATAGATGTCATCGTCCAGGTTGGTCAGCAGTGCCTCGGTTTCGGCATAGGACGTCGCGCAAACGGCCTCAAACCCCAACTTCATCTCGATGCCCCGCTTCAGGACGGTCGAAAAGAAATTGCTATCCTCAACAATCAAAACTTTGGCCATGGATGGCTCCAGAAATATGGTATGTGCCCGCAGCAACAATATTGATCCTGGCAGGTCGCGTAAGCGGCCAATTCCGTGGATATTGCGCTTGAAAGGCCTGCCAGCCCTCTGCTCATATTCTACAGTTAATGATGTTAACTTTTGGTGACCGATGACCCGAGTAAATTTCCACACCCCACGACCCCAGAGACGGTGCAATTGGCAGCGCAAATGACGGTACGAATGACAATGAATCGCAACGATCCGCTGGCGCAGCACGACGTAGCCGCATAAACTCCGCCGCGATGACCACTGAGACTCCCCAATCCGCCCCGACGCGATTACGCCCCAACGTGTCCCTCGCCTTGAAAATCGGGCTCATTCTCGTATCCGGGCTGAACTTCAGCCTGCTGTTTTCGGTCAACAAATGGGCCGGCAATGCCGGGGTGCCGTTTGCCGCATACGTATTCTGGTATGCGCTCGGCGCCGCGATCGTGATCGGCATCATTGCTGTTGTGCGACGCGAACCATTCCCGATCAGTCGGGTCTATCTGCGCGCCCACGGGGTCTCGGCATTTCTCGGTTTCGCGTTTCCCTTCGCTATTTTCGCGTTTGTTGCCTCCAGACTACCGTCGGGCATCGCCGTTCTATTCGTCATTCTGACGCCGGTATTTACCTATGGCTGGGCGCTGCTGTTTCGTCTGGAGCGGTTTCGCATTGGCAGCGTGCTCGGTCTTGCGCTGGGTGTCGCCGGCGTATTGCTGGTCGTGATCCCCAGCGGAAGCCTGCCGGAGCCCCACATGGTCGGCTGGGCGCTGCTGGCCCTGGTCGCACCTGCGTGCTTTGCAGCGCTTAATGTGTATGTCGACAAGTTTCGCCCACCCAACGCAAGTCCCATCACGCTGGCCTTTGGTATCAGCTGGGCCTCAGCCTTTATGCTGCTGCCCTTCATGATCGGCACCGGCCAATTGTGGGCACCGTTTGCCGGTGGGACAGATGGCGGCTGGGCGGTCATCGCGGCCATCGGTATTAACAGCCTGATCTGGCCGTTATTTTACGGCATCATTCGTCTGACCGGTGCATTCCTGTTCTCGATGATGAACATTGTTGCTGTTGTGTTCGGGTTTTTCTGGGGCTGGCTGTTTTATGCTGAGGCGCCGAGCACATGGATCTGGGCTGCCGCCGTGCTGATGCTCGCCGCCTTTGGGCTGATCATGCTGCAAAATCGCACGAGCAAGGCGCCCGACGCTCCAGCCGATA
>JABJCZ010000232.1 GCA_018668475.1 Alphaproteobacteria bacterium
GTTTCCGAGCGCATGGTTGAGAATACAGATGTCTTGGTATCTTACATCACAAACCCGCATGTGGATCAGTATGAACGGGCGGCAGAGTCGGCTCGGCTGATGTCGGAAATGTTCGCGGGCATGCGACCCCGGACCAGCTTCATTCGATTGCCTTTAGTTGCGCCGACAGTATCCCTACTGACGGTGCAGGGGCCCTACGCTGATTTGATAAATTATGGCCAGTCTCAAGTGACGGAGAAAATCGCGAACGTTTCCGTGGTTCCTGGTTTTGTCTATAGCAACACGCCCCAAAATGGTATCGCAGTTGTTGTTACGGCCAGGAACGATATTGAGCCTGCCCGTGAACTAGCCGCTGATCTCGCGGCTCGTTCCTGGGCGGACCGAGATCGTTTTCGCGCACACCTAACTTCCATCGATGATGCGGTGGCCGCCACGAAGAAGACGGGGCCTGCGGTCATCCTCGCCGATGTTGCAGATAATCCAGGCGGTGGCGGTAGCGGCAATACGACTTGGATTATTGAGGCTCTCGTTAATGCAAGGGCTGAGGGAGTGTTAATGGGGGTATTCAATGATCAAGCACTCTCGGCTGCCGCAAAGGCCGTGGGTGAGGGCAACGAGTTTCCCTCAGTCTTCAACGCCGATACCGAAAGTGAATTTTCCAAACGTTTCGAAGTCCCGGCAAAGGTGCTCGCGCTGCGCGACGGAACCTGCGTTGGTCGGCGAGGAATTTGGGCGGGCCGTTCGCTTGATTTAGGCACCTGTGCGCTTCTGCAAATTGGCGGCATTAAGGTGGTTGTCGGCAGTGTTCGTAAGCAGTGCGCGGATCCCATATTCTTTGAAATGTTCGGTCTAGATATCGGCAAAGCCAGCGCTGTTGTGGTTAAATCCCGCGGGCATTTCCGGGCCGGGTTTGATGAATTCTTTCCCCATGAACAAGTGATTGAGGTCGATGCCCCAGGATTGGTCTCGCCAATTTTCGATAATTATAATTTTGATGGGTTGCCGAGGCCAATCTATCCGCTAGATCCCGATACGACTTGGGGTAGCTAGCTCAAGTCGATCTCTTCCATCACGGAAAGACTCTTGGCGGCTTCTCTGATTGTTCGGCGCGCATCTTCGATCAGTCCGGGGTCGATATTCTTAGCGTCATCAATATCTTCTAAAAGCATGTTTGCGGCCCGTTTATTCATGGCAGTCGTAAACGCATCGCAGACCGCGTCAGCACCATTTGCAAACGCAACGATCAGGGCATCATGCCCGACCATTTTTAGGATTTTTTGTAAGTCAGATTCACTGAGATCTTTAAGCGAGTCGAACTCGGGTAGGTCGGTGTCTTCTTCTGGTTGAGACTGTGCATTGCCGAGCAGCGCCTCGGCTTTTTCGTTGTCCCCATGAAGGGTTTTGGAAGTGCTCCGGAAGATTCTAAAGTCTGACACCAATGCCAGAGCATCCGCATAGGTTAGATCGTGGTCCTGGCCTGCGATTTCGGCAAGCTTCTGAGCCGTTTTCTTGTTCATACTTTTGGCAGCTTCGGCCAAGGTCTCAACCGGACAGGCTTGGATCAAAGCGGCCATACGCGCGTCTTGGTTTGGCTCAATTGAGTCGAAGAATGCCTTCAGCGCGGTGGCATCACTGGCTTCCACCATTTGCCGTAATTCCCATAGCAAAGACGTGACCTCCGGGGTCGTGTCTTTGACATCCGTAAGCAGGTCGTCGAACCCATTATCCGTGTCATCTATTCCAAGATCGAATTCGTCTTTTTCATCGCTCATGAATCATCGCCAAATGCCACGTGTGTCGAATACGGTTTTGTCTTCCAATCGCGCTCGGTTAACCGCCAAGAACGGACTATGGTCGACCAGCAGGACGATAATATCGGACCTGTCCAAAGCGTCGCTAAGGTCGACAAGGGATGTTCGTTCATCCTCTGCGAGTTTCTCCGGAAGGGCTTCGACATTCGGCTCAACCACAAGAATATCGCCTACCTTTGCTTCCGCCAGAAGGCGCACGATTTCTATTGCCGGACTTTCACGTAGGTCGTCAATATTGGCTTTGTAGGCCAGACCCAGGCAGGCAATCGTTGGCGCATCGTGATGTTTGACGGCTTCTAGAATTTGGCCCACGACGTGTCTTGGTTTTGAATCGTTAACGCCTCGCGCAGCCTGGATCAAAGCAGTATCTTCGGGTGCGCTATCAACGATGAACCAAGGATCAACAGCGATGCAATGCCCGCCGACACCCGGGCCCGGTTGAAGGATGTTAACCCTCGGATGGTGATTGGCCATGTCGATGGCTTCCCATACATTGATGCCGAGACGATCACTGACCAGAGACATTTCATTGGCGAAGGCGATGTTGACGTCGCGGTAGGCATTCTCCATCAGCTTGACCAGTTCTGCCGTCCGTGCCGTGGTGACATGGCAGGTCCCGTCGGTGATGGTGCGATAAAGGTCTGCGGCTCGCTCCGCGCAATGGCGGGTGATGCCGCCAATGACCCGATCATTGCGAACCAACTCAATAAGCACGCGGCCCGGCAATACCCGTTCAGGGCTGTGCGAAACTTGCACGTCGGCGTCTTCACCAACATCGTGGGGAAAGCTCAAATCGGATCGAAGTCTGGCAAGCCATTGGCTGACTTGTTCCGTGGCGCCGACCGGCGAGGTAGATTCAATGATTACCAAATCACCCTTCTTAAGAACCGGAGCCAAGCTCTTGCTTGCGGCCTCTATATATTCCAAATCAGGTTTGTTGCCGTCGGTAAATGGGGTCGGAACTGCAATGATAAAAACATCCGCGGATACCGGTTCGTCGGCGGCTGAAAGCATCCCGGCTTCAACAGCATCGTGGACCATCGTTTCTAGGTTCGGCTCAAAGATATGAATTTTGCCTTGGTTGATCACGGAAACTGTATCTGGGTTGATATCAACGCCCGTGACGTTAAATCCACGACTCGCCATAACTGCGGCGGTGGGCAATCCCACATAGCCCAGACCAATCACACAGATGTCTTTAAACTTTCGCGGCACCGATGATCTCCTCGACAATTCGGCTGGCGGCTTTCCCATCGCCATAGGGGTTGTGTGCCCGGCTCATTGTTTCATAGGCGGCGGCGTCATCCAACAAGCGCGTGCATTCTGA
>JABJCZ010000233.1 GCA_018668475.1 Alphaproteobacteria bacterium
CCGAGATGCAGCAACGGCCGATCGGTCAGTGCCGGACTACCGCGCGGCACTGACGGGAGATATCAAGGGTAAACGTATTGGCGTGCCGACCAGGTATTTCTTTGACCAGGCCCAGCCGGACATTGACTCCGCAACGCGGGACGCGTTGAACGTGTTGGAGGGCCTTGGCGCAGATATTGTAGAGGTTGATATTGAGCATATCGAGCACGCTGCTGCTGCCGCTCTGGCGATTTACCTTGGGGAGGGGACCGCCTATCACGACCACGGGTTTGAGGAAAACCAGTCGCTGTATACTGACTCAGTGCGGAGTTTCCTCGAACTCGGTAATTTCTTGCTGGCGAAAGATTACCTCCATGCGCAGCGATTTCGGACGCTGCTAGGGCACAGCATGGCTGACGTGTTGGAAACGGTTGATTTCCTGGTTACGCCGGGCACACCCCTCGTTGCCCAGGCTATAGGGCAAGAGATGATTGCTATTCGCAATGTTGAGCAGACGGTGTTTGCCTCGATCTTGCGGAATACCGAGCCGTTTGATTTGACAGGAATTCCGGCACTGGTGGTGCCGAGCGGATTTTCCAAGGACGGGATGCCGTTCAGCCTGCAAATTGCCGGGCGGCCCTTTGACGAAGCGGGAATTTTGAATGTGGGGCACGCCTACCAACAGGCGACAGACTGGCATACCCGACGGCCTGCGCCTTGATGGGGATGTTGGTCGTATGAAATCAAGTCCAATGGTGGTTGAGCAGGTTAACGCCGAAGTCGCAGCCCCTGTACTGCTACGCGAGGACGTAGACGGTATTAGCACGCTCACGCTGAACCGACCCGGGTCAGGCAATAGTCTCTCCCACGCACTTGTTGATGCGCTGGACGAGGAACTAGGTCGCATCGGCAGCGATCCCACAGTCCGCGTCGTCGTGCTCGCTGCCGCCGGTCGGTTGTTTTGTACCGGACATGACCTCAACGAGTCCATCGCGGCCATGGAAGTGCCGGCCGATAAACTCGTGGCCAACAGGCGGGCGTCGGCATTGATGAAACGCATGCGTGAATTGCCGAAGCCGATCATTGCCAAAGTGCATGCGATTGCGACGGCTGCAGGGTGTCAGCTCGTTGCCAGCTGCGATCTGGCAGTCGCCGCGTCCGATGCTCGCTTTGCGACGCCGGGCGTCAATATCGGGCTCTGGTGCTTTGCGCCTCAGGTGGCACTTTCAAGGGCTGTTCATCCTCGTCACGCACTGCAGATGTTGATGACGGGAAAGCCGGTGGATGCGGAGATAGCGTTTCGATTTGGTCTGGTCACAGAGGTTGTCGACCCGGACGCGTTGGATATGCGCGTGCAGGAGCTTGCAGTGGAAATTGCCAGCAAGTCGCCGGTTTCTCTCGCGCTTGGCAAAAAGTCATTTTACCAGCAGCTCGAAATGCCAGTGGATGAGGCCTATGAGTACGTCGACAACCTGACGGCTGAGGCGATCCAGACTGAAGATGCACGCGAGGGAATCTCCGCCTTTCTGGACAAACGTAAACCCGTTTGGCGAGGACGTTAGAACTAGGAAATCACAACAATCAGGTTGAGGGAGAAAAACCGTGGCAAAACGGACGATTGAACAAGAGGTACGGCGGCTTGGCGCCATTGAGGATATCAAGCAGCTGAAAGCAATTTATTGTGCGCACTGTGATAACAATTACGACCCGGACAAACTGGCGGCGATGTTTGTTGAGGACGCCACCTGGGACGGCGGCGATTTCGGTGTGCATCGCGGGCGCAAGGAAATACACACGTTTTTTAGCGGCATCTCTGGCGCCATTGTATTTGCCGGACACTTGGTCGTGAACCCGATTATCGACGTCGCGGAGGATGGCTTGTCAGCGACCGGCAAATGGTGGCTCATCATGCCGTGTACTGTTGATGAGGAGGGGACGAAGGAATCCCGCTGGCTGTTTGCGGAATATTCCGATGAGTATGTCTGCGTGGACGACGAGTGGCTTTACAGTAGCCTCAAACTAAAATTGCATCACTTTGTGCCGCATCTGAAAGGCTGGTCCTGAGCCTTAGCCCAGCCAACATATCGAGCAAAAAAAGGGGCGCCATGTGGCGCCCCTTTTCCGTATCCGCAAACAGGCGGCGAAACATAAAAGTTCAGGATTGTCGTTTGATCGACCCGGCGCCGGAAGCATTGCCCTTGAACGGGAAGAAAATCTCGGTGTTGTTGGTGATCCCGCTACCCCGGAAGATGAGGATCAATAGCAGCACGACGCCGAGGCCCATATCCGCTGAGCTGGAAGGGATCCAGCCATTGGTCTCGAATATACGCAACACCTGGAGAAAGGCCGTAACGGCAATTGTGCCGATGACAGCGCCCGAAAGGCTTTGCATGCCACCAACAACCAGCATCGCCAAGGTGATGAAGGTGAGGGGAAGGTGAAACGATGGCACAGTGATGGTGCCCAGAAAGGACCCGTAAAAGCCGCCTGCAACCCCTGCGAAAAAGCCACTTATGACAAACGCTATCAGGCGCTGCCGGAAGACGTTGACGCCTGCGGCCTTAGCCGCAACTTCGTCTTCGCGGCTTGCTCTTAGTGCGAGCCCGAACTTCGACCGTGAGTAGAGGAACGCAGCGAGCATCGTTATCAGGGCGAATGCCAGCGCGTTCCACGCGGTCGTGTCGAAAGGAATGCCGGTGACCGTGCTGTTGCCGGCGGTCCAAGTTTGCCACCGGAGATACACCGTGTAGAGGATCATCAGTAGCGCAAACGTGCCAATTGATGCTGCAATGCCAGATAATCGCATTAACGCGAAGCCACTAACGAGGGCCGCGAAAGCGGCAAGGATTCCCCCCAGAATAATGGCTGGAATAAACGGATGTGTGGTTTCCAACAAGTAGGTCGGAAGCCCAGGGAAGAAGAGATCCCGGGTATAATCGCAGCAAGTCTGCCATGCGGTGGCATAAGCGCCGATCATCATAAAGGCGATGTGGCCGAATGACAGAATTCCCGAATTGCCGATGAAAATATACAGCGCGACAACGATGGATACCCTGATCAGGCCTTCCGTCAGCGGCACTTTCATGTTGCCACCGGCGAGAACGGCAGTGATAGCAACCAGGATCAGGCCGTTTAATACCAGCGGCCATACTTCCCGCACAAAACGCATCAGGGGTGTGTTGGCTTCAATCATGGCTTAGACACGCTCGCTGGCAGATTTCGCAGGCACCAGCCCCTGTGGCCGCGCCAGCAGGATGGCAATCACGATGGCAAAAACGAAGGCATCTGAAAATCCGCGAATGGAATCGGGCAGGATATTTTTCAGCACGACACTGGAGACACCCACCACCATGCCGCCGACGACTGAGCCGACCAAACTGCCCATGCCACCGATCACGGTCGCAATGAAGGCAAATACAATGATTGGCGTGCCCATACGGAAAGTCATGATGCCGAGCTGCGATACGTAGAGAAGCGACACAAAGGAGGCCAGTGAGCCACTGATGACAAATGCCATAGCAATAACGAGGTTGGCACGCACACCAAGCATCCGCGCCATGCGGAAATCCTCAGCCGCTGCGCGCATCTGGACACCGACGGAGGTCCGGTGAAGGAAGAGTGTCAGCAATATGAGCAGGATCGCGGTGACGCCGATCGTCACGATCTTAAGCAAAGGAACTGACACGCCTTCGGCCAAATCGATGCTTTGCAGCAGTTCCGGAAAAATACCGGCAGATTTGGGGCGACCGCCGTAAATCATGATGATCAGGTTTTGCAACACGTAGCCCAACGCGAATGACGCGATCATCATGGTCGGCGGTGTTGTATTGCGAAGCGGGCGAAAAACTGTCGCCTCTGACAGCAACGCGATGATGATTGTAAAGCCAACGATGCAAATTACGACGAGTGCCGGGAAAAACGACCCGATTAGCAATGTCGATGTGACGGCGGCCGACGGCACAATCAAGGCGTAGCCGCCGAGCATCACCCAATCGCCGTAGGCGAAGTTGACCAGTCGTAAAACGCCGAATAGCAGGCCAATACCAAGCGCCGCAAGCGCATAGAAACTGCCCTCACTTAGCGATGTAATAAGTATCTGGAACCGGACTGGATCAGTGACAGCGACAATAATACCGACAACGACAATGACGGCCGCCAGTGCCCAGCGGAAATTCTTGTTATTGAGCAGATCGCGCATCAGAATTCGACCTCGCCCAGATGTTCAGTTCCTTCCGAGAAGCCAAAATAGGCCTTTCGCACTTCTTCACCGTCCTGCAGGTCCGCCGCTGAGCCTTCAAGTTGAATTTGTCCGCTACGCAATACGTAGATTCGGTCAGCAGCCTTCAGGGCGCGTTCGGAGCTTTGTTCCACGATCAACAGAGTTAGCCCTCGCTCTTTTCTGAGAGTGGTGAGAACCTCGTACACACGGTCAACAATGTTGGGTGCGAGGCCAAGGGACGGTTCGTCAATTGTCATGATCTTCGGATTAGTGAGCAGGGCACGTGCGATGACCAGCATTTGCTGCTCGCCGCCTGAAAGCTTGCCTGCTGACTGGCGTCGGCGCTCGGCCAGAATGGGAAATAGGTCCATGACCCATTTCACGTCCTTGTTTACCTGGGCTTTGTCTTTGCGCATTGCCGCGCCGACGCGAAGGTTTTCCTCAACTGTCAGCGCAGTAAATACGTGCCGGCCTTCAGGCACTTGCGAAATGCCAAGGCGCGCGACGTTTTCCGGCCGCATCCCATTTATACGGTTGCCGGCGAACATCACATTGCCCGACGTCGGGTTCAGAATTCCCGACACGGTCAGCAGCGTTGTCGATTTTCCGGCACCGTTGGGGCCGACGACACAAACAATTTCGCCTTCATTCACCGAAATCGAGACACCGCGAATGGCGGCCAGCCGCGAATAGTGGACGGTGATATCGTCAATATGGAGAAGTGGCTCAGTCATGGCCAAGATATGCCTTGATCACTGCCGGGTCCTTCTGGACCTCGTCCGGCGTGCCACGCGAAATAGTGCGTCCGCTGTCCAGCACATGAATACGTTCACAAACGCCCATGATCACCCGCATGTTGTGTTCAATCAGCAAAACGCCGCATCCAAACTTACCGGGAATCTCGCTCACGACACGCATCATTTCATCGCATTCGAGGTCAGACATTCCGGCCGCAGGCTCGTCCAGCAATACAAAGTCCGGCCGCACGGCCAGTGCTCTGGCAATGCCAACACGCCGCTCGTCGGTATAAGGCAACACACCCGCCGGCGTTTCCGCCCGGTCGGCGAGGCCGAGCCACTCCAGCAGCTCCATCGCATGGGCATGCGCCTTTCTTCGGCTGAGCCCCATGCTGACTGCTGCGATCTCAATATTTTCACTCACAGGCATGTCGCGGAACAGGCGGCCAGCCTGAAACGTGCGCGCAACCCCGTGACGGCGGAACCAGTGAGGTTTGAGTCCGGAGGCCACCTTGTCGCCCAGGAGAACCTGGCCATCAGCTGGCATCTGAAAGCCGGTCATCGCATTGACCAGGGTTGTCTTGCCGGCGCCATTGGGACCAATTAAACCGAGAATTTCGCCGGGATGAAGTGTCTCATCGACCGTGTCAACTGCCGTCAGGCCTTCGAAGCGAACGGAGACCTGACGCGCTTCGAGCGTCAGGCCACCAGTGGCCCCTGACGCTTTTTCCGTCGACGCATTTGTCACGTACCAGTGCCTCCCCAGGCGACCACAATATGGCCATACTATATTGTTTATTATGTTCTGACATTGCCATGCGTCATCACACAACAAAGGTTTGCCCGATGTTCCTAATCACTGCGGCGCCCGGAATCAACACAAATTCATCTTGGCGCAATCAAGTTATTCGTGAACAAGCTCGAAAGGCGCTTGCAATAATGCGCTGTTCAGGGAAATCTACCGGTTCGAAAAAAAACGTGTGATCACGGAATTCGTATCTGGGTCCTGTCGAGGGCCCAATTTTTTGGGAGGTAAAGTATGAAAACGGTTATTTCAATGGCCGCCGTCGGGGCACTTGCTCTTGGCGCGGCTGCAACTCAGACAGCATCTGCAGATGACCACTCAGTCAAATTTGGATTTGCTGCTTCACAGACCGGCTGGATGCAGGCCTACAGTGGTCCGTCCACTGCAGCCGGCCTCGTAGCCATCGCAGATATC
>JABJCZ010000234.1 GCA_018668475.1 Alphaproteobacteria bacterium
AAATTAGTTAAATAACGCATTTTCAGAGAGTGTTAGAGCGTAACACACTGCACAAGGATAAATTTGGACGCCCGGATATACGTACGGCAGGTATGACCCCGCATTCTCTGCGGCTAACGCACGCTCAAACTCTGTCGAAACCAAGCAACTCACCTTAACTATATTGCAACGCATGACGGGTTCGGGTTTAATATTTGGACAGGTCTGTTGGAACGGCCGCAGGAATGAAGTGGCAACAATGAAACGTTTGAAAGTTGCGTTCTGCCTTGGCGTTCTTATTGCTGGCGCGGTCTTGGCTATTGGGACTTTTAATACTTCGCTTATGGCTGCCGAACGTTCGGTGGCGCTTGCGCTTGAGGTCTTCGGGACCACGATGCCCGTTGTCGAGCCTTATGACGAGTTGCTGTCTGGCCAAGTGGTAAAGCTCTCTGCGGAATCCGAGATTCAATTTCTTCACTATGGATCGTGCGCAACCGTCATTGTGAAGGGTGGCCAAATTTCATTCGGAGGGGTCGAATACAAGATAGATCAGGGGACTATTGTCGAAGCGGTGGCAGGAGAGTGCCCAACGAAGGTTTACCTGAATCGAGATGCGCAGGTTGGCGGCGTCGTGTTTCGGGGCGCAAGGCTGCTGAGGCTGTCCGAGCAGCCAAACTTCATGCTCATCGGACGATGCCGCGATCAGATGAAGAGCGTTCGTATTAGCCGGTCGGGTAAAACCGTATTCGAATTTAAGAGGATGGGCCGTGAACTTGTACTGCCCAGCAGTACAACATTGGAACCCGGCGGGAATTACCTCCTGGAACTAGACCCGGGGACGAGCGCGGACGTGGTGATGCATAAATTTGAGGTCGACCCCGTGGCTCCGCAATTGACCCTGATACGAGATTGCTGATCATTGCCTGGCGCGTGAATATCTCGATGCCGCGCAAGGTTCGTATTGCTGTAGCCAGCCTTGTCTTTTGCATAGCCGCAAGCGTGGCGGGCTCTTGGGTATCGGGCGGTAAAACTGTCTTCGACGGCTACCTATTTGATCTCGGGCTGGCCGCCCGCGCGGCCTTGTTTTCTGCTCCGAGTTATCAGTCGGACTCCCCTGTTGCCGTGATCGCAGTGGATCCGCGAAGCCTGGAAGCGCCCGAGTTGAAGGCGACGCCCCGCGCGTTGTTTGCACCCCATTGGGCGCAGCTTATCAAGGCTCTCAGCGCGGCCAATGTTAAAGTGGTTGCCTTTGACATCCTGCTGCCGTTTAGCGGCAACGATTTCAAGGACGGCTATGACAAGCCGTTCATACGGGCCGTCGGTGAGAACCGAGAGCGTATCGTGCTGGGACGATCGGCAGCGACACTGCCCGCTCAGCCGCTCTTGGCTGCCCTGAGGTTCGGCGAGAACAATTTGGGCATGCTCGAGCTTAAGCCTGAGCGTGATGGTGTGTACCGGGTCATTCCGATATCTCTTGAGACGGTCGACGGTGATTGGCAGCCAAGCCTAGTTGGTGCAACGCTGCACAACGCAGGAGAAACCAGTGCTCCGGATAAGATCTTGCTTGCGCCACAGGAACATCTCGAGGCGATCCCGAGTTATGCGTTGATAGACGTCCTGCGCTGTGCCCAGGACGACCCTCAGCAGATTGAGCGGGCATTTTCCGGCCGTGTCGTATTCGTCGGATCAGTGTTGCCGGAAGAAGACCGCAAGCTGGCTTCCGGAAGGTTTCTGCCTTCCAGGGTGGCGCCGGCGATCGAGCCATCTTCGGCATGTGCATTGGATTTGCTTGGAGCATCGGCACCAAGATCGCGAACCGTACCCGGAGTGCATTTGCATGCCGGAGCCGCCGAGGCTGTGATGACCGGCCGGATTACCACAACTATGCCGCTGGCATGGAGCGTCGTAATCACCGCAGTTGCAGGCGGTGCAGGGGCAGCAGTGGGCATCCTTTTGATGCCGTGGCTCGCATTCGCGATTGTGATCGTTGCCGGGTTTTTGGTCTGGCTGGCAGAAATGTTGTTGTTGGAGGGATTGATTTGGTATCCGGCCTCACCCGCAATCATCGCATTGATATCGTCGGGCGTGCTCGTCTATTCCGCCCGGTATCTGGTTGCGGAGCGGCGAAGCCGAAGAGTGCAGCGGGCCTTCGGTCGATATCTCGCCCCGGCCGTGGTCGAACAGTTGGCGGAAAACTGGAAGCAGCTCAAGCTCGGCGGTGTTGAGCGAGAGGTAACCGTGATGTTTGCAGATCTTTCGGGTTTTACCGCGCTTTCCACCCGGTTGCCGGCGGCCGAGCTTGTCGAGCTCACCAATCGCTACCTCGCGCTCATCGTCGCCGAGGTTGATGCCACTGGTGGGTATGTAGACAAGTTCATCGGCGATGAGGTTATGGCGATGTGGGGTGCGCCGACGGACAACTCCGACCATGCCTATGACGCATTAATCGCGGGCATGACTATCGCCGGGCGTATTGAGCAGGAACGAGCGGAAGCGGCAAGCCAAGGCGAGCACGGATTCGGCGTCAAGATTGGCCTTTATTCTGGAATTGCCATCATCGGAAACGTCGGTTCCGAGCAACGCTACAACTACACGGCAGTGGGTAAAACGGTGAATGTTGCCTCACGCTTTGAGAGCCTTTCCGGCATTTATCATTGTTCTGTAGTAGTCGGCCCAACAACCGCCAAAGCGGTCGCAGACCGCATTACGTTGCGTGAGGTGGATAGCGTATTGGTTAAGGGACTTGATGAACCCTTAACTATCTATCAACCAATCGCGAGATATGGCGAGGAAACGCCCGAACAGGCGCGAACGACCCAGCAATACCGTGACGCCTTAGAGCATTATCGAAACCGCCAATTTAAGACGGCTTGCGAAATGTGGAAACAGCTGAGCGCCACAGACGGGCCCTCGTCCGTAATGGCAAGTCGGGCGCGAGATTTCCTCGAGAAACCGCCACCATCCAACTGGGACGGCGTCTGACATTGCCAGCCAAGGTGGTGCAGCGGCGGATGGTGCCGAACTTCAAGAAGTCGTTTGAGAGGGCGTTGAAGATGGCGGGGCGTTAGTTGTGTTTCTCCCACCACTCGGAAGCGAGGGCTTGGGGCCACCCACAGCAATTACAAATCATTGAGTAGCTTGGCCCCCTCCGACGACGCTATCCCCAACGCTGATTTGTCTGAATTTGGC
>JABJCZ010000235.1 GCA_018668475.1 Alphaproteobacteria bacterium
GTTCGAACGCTGCTTCACGCGCTCGGTCACCCTGATGGAAGGTCTGGAGAAGGCCGGCGTGCAGGACGTGCGCGGTGTGTGGCATCACGAGGCGGGCTCCGGTCGGACCTTCGTGGTGGTTGCCATCAAGCAGCGCTTCTATGGCCATGCGACGCAAGCCGGCCTGATGGCCAGCCAGCTCAATCCGGCCACCTATTGCGGGCGCTACACCGTGGTGGTGGACGAGGACATCGAAGCCCACAATCTGCACGACGTGGTGTGGGCCATGGGCACGCGGTCCGATCCCGAGAAGGACATCATCCATCTCAACCAGTGTCAGTCCTCGCGGCTCGATCCCATGCATGGGGAGGACACGCTCTACAACACGCGGGTGGTCATCAATGCCTGCCGCCCGTACGAGCGTATCGATACCTTCCCGGCGGTGGCCCAGACGTCACCCGAACTGGCCGAGGAAGTGCGTAAGAAGTTCCCGGCCGTGTTCGAATAACCGGTCTGACCGGATACAAAACGGAAAAGCCCGGGGCGAGTGTCCCGGGCTTTTTTTATTTGCATGCAAACCTGTCGTGTCGGACGTGATCCAACGTCGGTTGCATAAAAAGACTAGACCCCGGCTCAGGGCCGGGGCGACAATCGGGAAATTGCGACACATAAGGGGAAAGGATCATGCAATTCGCTGGCGTTAATTACATGGCCGTGGCTGCGGCGGCGGCCGGCGCGTTTTTCTTTGGCTTCGCCTATTACATGACACTGGGCAAATTCTGGATGGTGGCGACTGGCAAGTCCGAGGAGGCACTCAAGGCGGGCGGCATGGCGAAACCCATGATCATCACTGCCATTTGCCAGCTCATCATGGCGTTCATGCTGGGTGGTATTCTGGGGCATCTCGGGGCCGAGCAGATTAATCTTCAAGGCGGCCTTATCACCGGGCTTTTCGTTTGGTTCGGCTTCGCCATCACCGCGACGGCCGTGAACTATGCCTGGCAGCGGTCCAGCCCCATGCTGACACTGATCGATGGCGGCCACTGGCTGGGATGCCTTGCCATCCAAGGCATGGTCCTCGGCGCCATGGGTGTTTAGCTCATACCGCCTGGCCGCAGGCGTGGCCCGATGCCCAGGCCCATTGGAAATTGAAGCCGCCGAGATGTCCGGTGACATCCACCGCCTCGCCGATGAAATAAAGCCCGGGGACCGATCGGCATTCCAGGGTTTGGGACGATAATTCCTTTGTGTCCACACCGCCCACGGTGACCTCCGCCGTGCGCATTCCCTCCGACCCGCTGGGGGTGATGCGCCAGCCATTGCAGTGCTCGGCGAGACGGCGCAGGGATTTGTCCGTTGTATCGGCCAGACGCCCCTGGCAGCCGGTCCAGTCCGCCAGCCGGTGCGCCAGAGCCCTTGGGAGCAGATTGCTCAGTATGGTGCGGACTTCCTTGCGAGGCTCATTTTTCTGCGCTGTCTTGAGATGGTCGAATATATCCGTACCCGGTAGGAGATCGATAGTAAGGGTATCGCCCGGTCGCCAGTAAGACGAAATCTGCAAAATCACCGGCCCGCTAAGCCCCCGGTGGGTGAACAGCAGCGCTTCGGTGAAGCTTGTTTTCCCGTGGGTGGCCGTCGCGTCCAGGGATACTCCCGCCAACCCGTCCAGCCTGGCCATTGTTTCGGCATCGAATGTCAACGGGACGAGACCCGGGCGCGGTTCGATCACGTTCAAAGCGAACTGTTTTGCCACTTCATAGCCAAAGCCGGTCGATCCCATCTTGGGAATGGAGGGGCCGCCGGTGGCCATGACCAGCGAGGTCCCTTGGTAAGTCCCGCGGTCGGTCTCCACCGTGAAGCCCTCTTCGCTTTTGGAGACCCGTTGCACGTCGATGGATATGAGGATGTCGGTGCCGCGCGCCTCGGCCATGAGGATATCGGTGATCTGCCAGGCCGGGCCGTCGCAAAAGAGCTGGCCGTGGTCGCGCTCGTGGTAGGCGATTTTGTGCTTTTCCACCAGGGCGATGAAATCATGCTGGGTGTAGCGCGCCAGCGCTGACACACAAAAATGCGGGTTGGCCGACAGGAAGTTTTCTGGTGTCGCATAGAGATTAGTGAAGTTGCAGCGCCCACCACCCGAGATAAAAATCTTCTGCGCAATTTTTTCCGCCTGATCGAGGAGTAACACGTTACGCCCCCGACGGTTGGCTTCCGCCGCACACATCAGCCCGGCGGCACCCGCGCCGATAATAATGACATCAAAATGAGACATTGCTTGAGACATCGCCGATGTATAGTCGGCCTAGGGTACCCTGCCAAGTTTGCCGGCAGCTGCCGACAAGTTGTGTCAGCGTTTTGCCGGGTTGAGATGCCAGTTCAATTGAATACGATCACCGGCACGTGCACTGAACGTGGCCCGGCCTTTTCGATTTGACGCCGTGCCCCCAGCCTGACAGGCCTGCGCAAACCTTGTCGCTGGACCGCGCAAAGTGGTGTTTTTCCCGGTATCCTTTTCCGTAATACTGCCCCAAACGGCGACTCGCCCGCTCGAAAATTGCTGGTTGCTAAGACGCCACGTCGCACCCTTCGTTCTGCTTCGAGCCCGTGTTTTTGCCTCCCAGGTTTTATCCTTACGGCGCATTACCCGTACGGTTGGCGTAATCTGTTTCCCGCCAGAACAAAGAGCTGCAAAGACATAACCTTTATATTCGCTTGTTTTACCTGGCTCGCCCCGCCCCTGGGAAAGAACGACAAGATAGGCGGCAAATCGGTAAGGCTGCAACGCACTCGCCTGTCGAGGCCTCCTCGGGCTGACGCGCGGGTTTCCGCTGCGGTTTCCGACCCGCGGCCTGCTCGTATGTATCGGTCGCGGCGATACCCGTCGCTTGGCTATAGCCTTTGGAAAAACAAACGTTTTGGTACTAGACCACCGGCCCCATTGACCGCCGACCATGGCACGCAATGAAATCCGGCCGGGCTGTCGGGGAAAACGGCGTTTCAATTGTTGGCTGAGCCGGGGTCCAAACGTAACGACTGGCGTCTTGAGATCGCGGCGCCAAAATGCCTGCCTTCGGGGGCTAACCAGCCGCGCCTGATATTTCTGAGCGCCCCGCACTGAATGGAAGCGTAATTGCACCGCGCCACGCCTATTTAGCAAGACCACCTTACTAAATCTCGGCGCCGGAATGACCCGGGTCCGTGGTGGTGGACGGTGGACGGGGGGA
>JABJCZ010000236.1 GCA_018668475.1 Alphaproteobacteria bacterium
CACTGCCGCATCGGTCACCGTCGGTTGATCCCCGCCCTGGCCGTAGCACGCCGGACCCGGCATCGCACCAGCACTCTGCGGGCCAACCCGCAGCAGGCCGCCAGGATCAATCCAGGCGATGGAGCCACCACCCGCACCTACACTGCGCACATCGACAGTCGACATTGCCACGAGATGGCCGAGCCATTGCCGACCCAACCAACTGTCGCGCGTGTAGACCAGCCCGGCATCACGCACTAGTCCGACATCAAACGTCGTGCCGCCGGTATCGCAGACGATGACATCACCACCGAGGTCCTCTATCGCGCAATACGCCTTGCCTGCCACCGGCGCCATGGCCGGGCCCGACTTGAGTGTATGGATCGGGCGCTCAACCAGTTCCGCAACATGCTGGCATCCACCCACCGACGTACTGGCGAGAGTTTCACCGGCGAAACCGGCAGCGCGCAGGTCTTCTTCCATTTCCTGCAAATGGTGCTGCATGAGGGGCTTGAGTGAAGCATCAATGGCGGTGGCGCTGGCACGGCGATACTCGCGCACGATGGGCAGCAACTGATGTGACAACGTATAGGGCACACCAGGCAGCAATTCATCAAGCAGCCGGCCAATCGCCAGCTCATGCGCCGGATTGGCAATTGACCAGATGAACGACACCGCAACGGCCTCAAAGCCACGCTCTTTCAGCGTTTCAATAACGCGTCTGGCCTGAGCTTCATCAAGAGGGCGCACGATATCGCCCTCCGCGCCAATCCGCTCATCGATTTCGAAAGACCGGCGGCGGGGGATATACGGCTCAGGATATTCGGTCGCGTAATCATGCGGGTTGAACTTGCCGCCCTCCCGGAACACCAGCACATCCCGAAAACCGGTGGTCGTCACGAAGGCTGTTTTGGCAATGTTGCCGGTCACCACGGCGTTGGTCGCCCGCGTGGTGCCATAAATCAGCATCTCGGCATCGCCGAGCACGTCATCAAGCCCGAGGCCCCGTTCCTCGGCAGCAACCGTTATGGCGCCCCGCATGCCTTCAAAAATTCGATCCGGCGTCGTCAACGACTTGCCAATGGTCTGGTGACCATCCTCATCGGCGATGACGGCATCCGTAAAGGTGCCACCGGTATCTACAGCAATGCGAAATACCATCTGCCCTATTCTCCCGTGGGCCGTGTTATCCGGCCTCAGTCAGCGCGCTTAAACCACGCTTTGTGCTTCGAGGTAACACGCCCACTCTGCAAGGGCCAGATCAAGCCCCGGCGCGGCTGCCAATTGCACACCTAGGGGAAGCCCATCCACCATGCCGCACGGCATATTGGCGATCGGCCCATCGAGAGCGGTTAGCGGGGCAATAAACTGCGGATCGCCTGTCGTCATTCCTTCCGGCGCCGGGCCCGGCGCCACCGGAAACACGATCACGTCATCGGTACTGAACGTGCTCCAGAAGTGGTCGGTCATCCCGTGAAGAACACCGCGGGAATCCGTATAATCAGCGTCAGATATAGCGAGACCCTGCTGGACAGCATCGCGGAGCCGTTGCGAAACGTCCCCCTCCGGTGCATCAGCCAGATACGGATGCGCCCGACCAACTTCATATTCACAAATTAGCGTGTGTTTAGCGCGGACTTCGGTAAAGGAAACGGGAGATTTGGCCCGCCGCACATTCCACCCACCACCAGCCCAGCCCGAGACGATATGCTCGATCGAATCAAGCACCGCGGCCTCAGCCGCTCCCAAGCAGGGATCATCCAGGACAACCAGCTTTGGCGCCTCAGGGACAGCCGGCATGGAGCGCAGAAAGCTCGGGCACATCCCCATAAAACCGGCGACAGCGTCCGCGCACGTGTAGCCGATGGTACCGATCGTATCAAAGGCCGGTGCGAACGGCACAACGCCCGCCGCTGAAACCGCCAGTTTACTTGGCTTGAAGCCACCGATACCGCAATACGCCGCCGGACGGGTGACCGAGCCGGCGGTCTGCGTGCCCAGCGCAAGCGGCGCCATGCCGCTGGCTACAAGCGCGGCAGAGCCAGCGCTAGAGCCACCTGGCGTGCGCGTGAGGTCATAAGGGTTTCGGGTCGGCGGCACATTTTCATAGAACGCAAATTCAGTGGTATGCGCTTTACCCAGAATCACGGCGCCGGCTTCGCGCAGCATGGCAACCACCTGCGCGTCATATCTGGCGGGCTCAATATTCGCACGGGTCGGGCTGAACGCTCGGGTGGGCAGCCCGGCAACGTCGATAACGTCCTTAACCGCGATCGGCACACCATGCAGCGGCCCGCGAATGCGCCCGTCGCGTGCTTCCGCGCCGCGTGTTTTCGCCTGCGCCAGCGCACCTGCACGGTCGGGTTCTCGCCATGCCTGAACGGCGCCCTCCACTTCATCCATCCTGGCAAAGCAGGCCTCGACCAGCTCAACCGGGTCAATCTGACCAGAGATAACGCCGGCGGCCATATCCTTTACTCGCCCCGGGTCCTTAACGTACTTTTTTGCATCATCGGTCATCTGAGACGCTCCCGTTTCTATCGGCATTTCTGCCCATTATTCCATCAAAATTATGACTGGTTCAGCAACCCGCGCGCCGCAAGGTTTCGCATCAGGGCACCTGCACCGAACGTCCAGGGCGGTAGCCGATCACTGTAGTTCACCCTGTTGCGAAGACACCCGAGCTTGGGTGTTGCGATACTGACGATGTCGCCGATCTCATGGCTGAACCCCATACCCGGCTTGCCCCGGTCCTGGGTCGGCGCAAACATGGTGCCCGTAAAAAGCAGAAACCCATCCGGATATTGATTTGTTGACCCGATACTTTGGCCGACAAGATCAAGAATATCGCGGCTGATTTCGCGCATTGAGCTGCCGTCACGCAGGCAAAACCCGTCGTCACCGTCCACGATGAGCGACACCTCGGCACTGCGAATGTCGTCAACGCTAAAGGTCTCATCAAGCAGGCGAATAAAGGGCCCCAGCGCGCACGAACCGTTGTTGTCTTTTGCCTTCGACAGCAACAGCGCACTACGGCCTTCGAAATCTCTCAAATTCACATCGTTGCCGAGCGTAGCGCCCACCAGTTGACCGGCGTCGTTAACGACCAGAACTATTTCGGGTTCAGGGTTGTTCCAGGTTGACCGGGGATGAATCCCAATCTCAGCGTAGGGGCCGACGGCGGCCATTGGCTGACACTTGGTGAACACTTCCGCATCAGGGCCAATGCCGACCTCTAGATATTGCGACCAGAGATCCGCCGCCACAAGAGCGGCCTTCAGCTCAATCGCGTCCGTCGAACCGGGAACCACCGCACCGAGATCAACACCAATTCGCGCCACGAGGTCCTGGCGGATAGCGTCCGCCTGCGCTGGGTCGCCAGCTGCACGCTCCTCGATCACACGTTCAATCAGGCTTTTTGCGAAAGTGACCCCCGCCGCCTTGATAGCTTGCAAGTCCGCTGGAGCCAAAAGCCACGGTTTTTCAACATTCCGCTCAAGCGGCTTACTATTGGCAACCAGATCATCGAGCGGACCCACCAACGGCAGGTCTTCGGCTGCGCGAATGCGCCTCGCCGGATCCGGCAGGGCCAGCAATTCCGATACGGTCGGCGCAATGGAGCTCAGGTCGTAGACACCTCCTGCACGAACTACCACCGGCGTCGGGCCGGCAATCGTTACCGGTGTTGCCGGCGGCAACCAGGCTCTGCCAATGAGTGTTCCGGTTGTCCCGTCATCCGGCAATATCGCGAAAATGCGATCAGAATTTGCCTTGCCCATTGGTGTCAACTCCCCCCAGCCGGGGTCATCGCCACCGGTTCTTTTTCAGAGCAGCCATGGTGGGCAGCAGCCCAGTCGAGGTCAAGGCTCGGGAGGCACCTCAGACGCTTTTTTTGCCAATTCAGCCAGTAAACCGGCCAGCGCGATAATCGTCCATCGCCTGGGATATCTCGTCACGCGTGTTCATTACAAATGGCCCGTACCGCGCCACAGGTTCACCAATGGGCTCACCTTCTGCGTAGAGCAACATGGCCCCGGCCTCGCCGGCACGAACGTTGACGCCACCTTCACCGCTCAGCACGGCGATGACACCCTCACCCAGGCCAATGTCGTCACCATTTTCCTTCATACCGGAGACTTCGCCGTCCGCCACATAGACGAAGACATTGCTGCCAGCCGCCGGTTCCACTTCAAACAGGCCATTTGCATCCAACTCGACGTTCATCAGGCGCACCGGAACACCGGGATCGGCCGGCCCGGTCTCACCGCCATATTCACCGCTGATAACCCGCGAGGTGCCGCCCTCAAAACGAGCCGTTGGAATATTGGCAACCGAAATATCCTGATATTTTGGCGGGCTCATCTTGAGCGCAGACGGTAGATTGACCCAAAGCTGAAAGCCCCGCATACGGCCGTCCGTCATTTCCGGCATTTCGGAATGCACGATGCCCCGGCCCGCCGTCATCCACTGGACGTCGCCCGGCCCGATCACCCCATCATTGCCCGCCGAATCGCCGTGGCGAACCTTGCCGTTCAACATGACTGTCACGGTCTCGAACCCGCGGTGCGGATGATCCGGAAAGCCCGCCATATAGGCGTCGGGGTCATCAGAGCCGAACTCGTCAAGCATGAGAAAGGGATCGATCATGTCGAGTGTCGGCGTACCGATCACCCGCGTCAGGCGGACCCCCGCGCCGTCCGTCGCAGGTAGACCAACCGTTGTGTTCTCAATATAGCGCATCAGATTTCTCCATTCGTCCGGGCAAGTAATATGGGTAGTGCGGCAGGCATCCGCAAGCGCCCCGACATTGGCGTGAAAGCTTGCGGCACGGGCAGGAATGCGGCCTACTCCGATGCTGTTTTCAATCTGGTCTCGCCCGGCCAAGGGCAAACCGGCCAACCTTCGGAACATTCCTGATGAGCGACGCCCGCCGCCTATTTATCGGCGCCACCCTGGCACTTGCTGCCGGCCTGAGCTTCAGCACAGGCGGGTTGTTTGTGCGGGCGCTACCCATTGATCCATGGGAAATTCTGACCTTTCGCAGCCTGTTTGCGGGTCTTTCCATCCTCGCGTATCTGGCAATCAGGGATCGCAAGCGGACATTCCAGACCATTCGCAGCACTGGCTGGCCGGGTCTCGCCATTGGTGTCATGACGGGTTGGGCGATTATCGCCTATATCATCGCGTTGCAGACGACGCTGGTTGCCAACGTATTGGCCCTGATGGCGACCTCTACCATGCTGGTCGCACTCCTCGCAGGGCCGGTACTCGGCGAACGGGTTGCCCCCCGCACCTGGCTGGCCGTTATCGCCGGGTTGATCGGCATAGGGTTTATGGTGTCCGAGGCCATCGGCTCCGGCCAACTCATCGGCAATATCCTGGGCTTTACCGTTGCGGTTTCAATTGCGGGCCAGACAATGATCGCGCGACGCTACCGCAGCGTCGATATGGCCCCAGCGGTGTTGATCGCAGCAATAATCGCTGGGCTGGTCTCTTTGCCCATCGCCCTACCCATTGAGGCGACCGGGCGCGACATTCTGGTCATGGCCGGATTCGGCACGATTCAAATGTCGTTCGCGCTGGTTATGTATTTCACCGCCGCAAAATACCTGCCAGCACCAACCCTGATGCTTGTTGTTTTGATCGATGCGGTGCTCGGTCCGATCTGGGTGTGGCTGGGCTATGACGAAATACCGCCACTGTTCACCTTTATCGGGGCCGCAGTGATCCTCGGCGGTGTCGCCGTCAACAGCGGGCTCGCCATACGGGAACTAAAACAGCAAAAACCCTGAGAGGGCCTGTCGGCGTTCAGACAGCCTTGCTGTGGCGCGGTTCTTCTTGCGTCGACGGCACAAAATAGGCGTCAAAACAGGCGGCAATGGATCGAACAAAAGGACGCCCTTCCTCGCAGATCCGCAGGTCACGCCCTGAGCGCGTTGCGATGCCCAAGTCCTCGAAGATTGATGTCGCCGCCAAAGATGCATCCAGCGAGTCGATCGCAAATCCCATTTCCTCACACAACGCGCCAGCCTCCAACGAAAGGTCGCACATCAGGCGCTCGATGGCAGCAGCCCGAAGCCTGTCTTCAGACGACAGGACGAGCCCTTTGACAACGGGCAGCCGGCGAGCGTCAACTGCGTCCAGATAGCTGCGAATGTTCTTGTCAGTCTGTGCATATCCGCCGGGCAAATTGCCGATCGCCGAGGCGCCAAACCCTAAAAGAACGTCAGCCGGATCCTCCGTGTATCCCTGAAAGTTTCGCCGCAAACCGGCGCCAACTGCCCCTGCCAGTGTGTCGTCCTTCAGTGCGAAGTGATCCAGACCGATTCGCACATAACCCCGCTCGCAGAGCACTTCGGCGGCCGTCTGCGCCTGCTCAATACGCTCCGCCGACGATGGAAGGTCCTCATCACGAATGAGCTTCTGGTTGGATTTAAACCAGGGCACATGGGCATAGCCGAATAGCGCCACACGTTCCGGTCGGAGATCGGACGTCATCGTCGCACTCGCGAAGACGTCGGCAACTCGCTGGCCCGGCAGGCCATACATCAGGTCAAATGAGAGCCGTTCAATACCTGCCGCACGAACCGCATTGACCGCGCCACGAACCGTTTCAAACGACTGCACACGATTAATCAGTTTCTGCACGTGTCCCGCGAACTCCTGAACCCCGAAGCTGACCCGGTTAACGCCGCACGCGGCATAGTTCGCCACCGCTTCATCATTCATAGCGCGCGGGTCGAGTTCGACCGCGATCTCGGCATCCGCGTCGAGGTCAAACAATCCGCGCAAATGCGCCATGGTTGAGGAAAAGTCTTCTGGCCCAAACAGGCCCGGGCTGCCGCCGCCAAAATGGATATGCCGAACCCGACCGGCGTCACCAATCGCCTCACGAACGAGCAAGGCTTCACGCTGCATCAGGTCCGCATACCGGCGCACCGGCGCATCATCATTCACCACAACTGTATGACAGCCGCAATACCAGCAGAGCTGCCGGCAAAAGGGGACATGGAGGTAAAGCGAAAGCGATTGCTCGCTCGTCAACTCGCCCAGCCACTGGCGATAAACCGCTTCATCCACCCCGTCATGAAACTGGGCGGCGGTCGGGTAACTGGTGTAGCGCGGCACTTCGGCGCGCGCGAGTGACAATAGTTCCTTGCGCATGGCGCCATAAAACCGCACGCAGGGTGCCCCCGCTTTGACCTCAATCAAGACAACGCCACATATACCAACTTTGCCGCCACCGGCGAACACCGAATGACCATGCAAGACAGCGCGGCAATGAGCCACTACCATGGCAAAAATATCGGTGGGCCCTCCTGACTATGAATACTGCAAAAGCACCAGCCGGCGCATCGCGCTGGGGCATTATTGCGCTGGCCGTAGGGGCCGGCGTCGTCGCGGCTCTGCAGGTTGGCAAGGTGCCTCCAGCGCTTCCATTGATTGCCGAAGATCTTGAGCTTTCACGCGTAACTGCCGGGCTGGTCGCGTCACTCTTTTTTGTTGTTGGCGCGGTTTTTGGTATCGCAACTGGCGTTTTGGCCGACCGGTTTGGCGAACGGCGACTGTTGTTCGGTGGTTTTGCACTGATGGCTGTCGGAAGCCTGATCGGCGGACTTTTCGCCGATGGCAGCGTTTTGCTGGCAACCCGGGTTATCGAAGGGCTTGGCTACACCGCCGCAGCGGTGGCCGCGCCCAAGATTATCCTCGCCGCGGCGAAACCGTCTGACCACCCGCTGGCAATTGGTATCTGGTCCACCTTCATGCCGCTTGGCATGGCGATCATCATGGCATTGTCGCCTGCATTGCTCGGAACTATCGGCTGGCAAGGCATCTGGCTGGTCAACGCAGCCGTGTTGGTCATATTTGCGATGTTGCTGATGCAGCGATTAAGCCCGGCCCGATGGACGAGCACGGTCCCCGCCGGCGGCGCAGGGTTTGACTGGCCCGGCACCCGGCAACTGCTGGCCCGTCCCGGGCCCTGGCTGTTCAGCCTCTGCTTCGCCCTGTACACACTGCAGTGGTTCGCGGTCATGGCCTGGCTACCGACCTTTCTGGTTGAAACTCAAGGCCGCTCACTTGCCAGCGCATCGCTGTTTGGCGCCTTGGTGGTCTTGGTCAATGTGTTGGGCAATATATTTGCAGCCTGGGTCATGCATAAGGGATTCAAGCGATGGCCGCTGGTCGCCGTTGCCTTTGCTGCAATGGGGGTCGCCGGGGCGCTGATCTTTTCGGCCGACATCTCGATGGGGGCAAAAATTCCGCTCGCCATCGCCTTCAGTTCACTGACCGGCTTGCTACCTGCTGCTTGTCTCGCGGGCGCCACGGCGCATGCGCCCAGCCAGGGTCAAATCGCCATGGCAAACGGATTTGTCATTCAGGGCGCCACCATCGGGAGCCTGCTTGGCCCGCCACTCATGGGCGCAGTCGCTACCAGTTTTGGCAGTTGGGAGGCCGGCTGGTGGATCATGTTCATCGGACCGGCGATTGGGCTCGGTGTTGTCGTCGTATTGCTGCGCGGCGTCGAAAATCGCTTGGCGCAGGCACCATGACCGATTCGAGCCAGCTTCGAGGGCGACATGGGCTTTCTTGACTCGCGTTGGGATACGCCGCGCGCTGCCCTGTGGATGACGGGCACGTTGCTATCCTTCGCCGTGATGGCGATTGCCGGACGCGAGCTCAGTCATGAACTGAACACGTTTCAAGTGCTGTTCTGGCGGAGCATGTCCGGCGCGGTCATCGTCATTGCGCTGCTGTGTGTCTATGGCTGGCACCTAGCAAAAACAAAGTACATATCCCGCCAGGTGGCGCGGAATCTCTTTCACTTCGGCGCCCAATACGGCTGGTTCTACGCCATTGCATTGATTCCGTTAGCCAAGGTTTTCGCCATCGAGTTTACGGCGCCGGTCTGGGTTGCACTGCTGGCAGCGATGTTTTTGGGCGAACGCCTGAACAAGGCGAAATGGATTGCCATCGTGCTCGGGTTCGCCGGTGTTCTGGTCATCACCCGGCCCGGTCTCTCTGCCATTCACCATGGGGACCTGGCCGTACTTGGCGCGGCCGTTGGGTATGCCATGGTCTACGTCATCACCAAGTCTCTGGCGGCAGATGAATCGCCACTGACCATCCTGTTTTACATGGTCGTTATCCAGACACCCCTTGCGTTTGGCTTTTCCATTGCGGATTGGGCCTGGCCGACCGGCATATCCTGGATGTGGGTCGTTCTGGTCGGGGGCTCTGCCCTGACGGGGCATTACTGTATGACCCGCTCGTTCCGACTGGCCGAGGCATCGGTAGTGGTTCCCATTGATTTCGCCCGCTTGCCGCTGATTGCTGTCGTCGGATATTTCGCTTACCAAGAGGAAATTGAGCTTTGGGTGGTGGTTGGCGCAGCGCTCATCCTGTTCGGCAATTTCATCAATATTC
>JABJCZ010000237.1 GCA_018668475.1 Alphaproteobacteria bacterium
CCGCGCGTTACGTAGGCGACAGCCCAGCCTGCAATAGCGACCGCAATCGGTACGAGAATCCAGGCTGAGAAGCCTGTCGACGGATCGGAGACAACTTCTCCGGAGACGCCGACGACGGGGGACAAAAACCCAGCCACCCAGCGCCAAACCAGGATTAGCAGAGAGACAAGCACTCCCAAGGCGATGATCACACCGATCACGTGTTTCGCTGAGAACAGCGCGGGACTAATGCGGGGTTCACTGTCTCTGGCGCCCGGCGGTCCCAGACGAAAGGCAGAGGTGGCGCTCTTGGCGATCGTCATCGCGGTAAAGAAAACGGTCCCAAGGCCGACGATCCATAGCGCCATGGTTGCCGCTGAAAAACCTTGGGAAAGCCATAAGTGTTGATAAGGGCCTGAGAAAATGACGAGAGGCGGCAACACTGACAATGCCAAAGCACCTGCGAAAATCGATCCACTCGAGCGTTGCGGCTCATCATCCGGCGTTTCGACCTGGCGTTGCGTGGCGGCGAGAATGTTTCCTGTCGACAAGAACAGGAAGGCCTTAAAAAAGCCGTGGGCGAGCAGATGGAAGATCGCGGCAACGAATGCGCCCGCGCCACAGAGAAACGTCATGAATCCAAGCTGGCTTATCGTTGAGTAAGCGAGTGTTCGTTTAACGTCCGTCTGCGTGAGCGACACAATCGCGGCAAACAGCGCAGTGACTGCGCCCACAGTCGCAATGACAGTCATTGCTGTTGGGGACAGCACGATGACAGGACTTAATCGCACCAGCAAAAATGGTCCGGCATTGACCATTGTTGCAGCGTGTATGAGTGCTGAGACGGGGGTCGGCGCCTCCATCGCGAGCGGCAGCCACACATGCGCGGGCATCTGCGCAGATTTCCCGATCGCCCCTGCGAACAGGCAGAGAGTTAATATGGTGACGACGTGTGTGGGAATATCAGCGCCCGCCCGCGCCATCGAGAGTATTTCCGGAATATCTAGCGTTCCAAAGGCATTGAATGTAAGTATGATGCCTATCAAAAGCCCGACGTCTGCGATCGAGTTTACGAGAAACACCTTCGTGGCGGCACGATAGGCTGAGCGCCGCTCTGCATAATGCGAGATGAGGAAGTAAGAGCAAAGCCCCATAACTTCCCAGAAGACAAACGTCAGCAGCAGATTGCTGCTCATGACGAGTAATGTCATCGCGGCGGTAAAAAGTGCGGTCAATCCGAAGAATCGGCTGTGCCGAGCATCACCGATCATGTAGCGAGAGGAGTAGACCTGCACAACCGTGCTTACGCCGGTCACTAGTAAAAGCAAAAGGACTGTCAGCGAATCGATGTAGAATCCCAGATCGACGACCAGTCTGCCAACGCCCAACAGACGGTAAAGCGGCACCTCGATGGCACCGTTGGCCAACACTTCCCTGAGTGCTGCAATTGACACTACAAAGGAGCCGGCGACGGCCGGGATGACGATCCGATGCCCAACGCCATGAAGACGCCGCCCGAATAGAGCAAGCGTGAGTGCCGCGCCAAGCGGAAGTAGAGGGATCAGCGTATAAATCGACATGGTTTCTTCAGATCCTCTCGCTTGAAAGTGTTTCAAGTAAGACCTGAACGATTGAATCGCTCGCGAGGCCAAGAACGATCAATGCGATTGACGCGATGCCGAGACTGATGCGTAAGGGCACAGCGACTTGGAGTTGCTCGGTCTGAACATTGACCGGCTGATGAAACCAGCAAGTGAACAGCCTAAGAAAATACCCGAGCGTTAAGAGCGTCGAGGCAAGCACGCCGAACACGGCAAGGTAATGTTGTGCCTCGAGTGCTCCAAGGACAATATTCCACTTGCCAAAAAAGCCGCCGGTCGGAGGCAAACCAACCATCGACATGGCGGCGACCACCAGTGCGCCCGTTAACCAAGGCGAGCGGCTGCTCACGCCTTTGAGGTCATCAAGCGTTTGTGCACCATGGTAGTGGGCCACGGCACCGGCAATCATGAATAGCGTTGCCTGCATAACCGAGTCATTGATCAAATAGAACAGGCCGCCTGCCATCGCCGTGGAGTTTCCAAGGCTTACGCCGACGAGGATCAATCCGATGTGACTGATCCCACCATAGGCGAACATGCGTTTTACATCGGTTTGTACCAGCGCGAGGGCTCCGCCGATGACAGCCGCCAGAACGCCAATGTCCTCGAGCAACACCAACACGGCGACGTGGCCTACCTCAATATCGGGAGCAATGAGCGAATACTCAATACGTACCCAGGCAACGAGCGCCACTTTCGTGACCGTGGACGCGAGCAATGGGGCGACCGAATTCGGTGCGTTCGCGTAAGCACCCGGCAGCCACCCATGGAAGGGAATTAGAGCCA
>JABJCZ010000238.1 GCA_018668475.1 Alphaproteobacteria bacterium
AATTGAAGGTGTGCCGTCCGCCAATCCTCGAACCGGCAAGCTCACGCCGCTTTCGACTATCGCAGCGTTGAAGCGCCTCGGCGCTTCCCTCGTCGTCGGCACCTGACTTTCTGAACTAGAGGTCTTTCGCCGTCGGGCGGGTCATCTTGAAGACGCTCTCGACCGATGTGAATTCGTGATAGCCGAGGCGAGCGATGGGGCGGAGCTTGGCCATATCGACAAGACCATCGGTCAAAACAGACTCCGAGATATGAATACCGACGACATGGCCAATACACAGGGAGTTTCGACCCTTGCCGTTGAACGGCAGGTCAATGGTCTGATAGTGCTCGCATTCGAGATGAATGGGCGCCTCGGCAACGCGGGGCGGCCTCACCAGTTGTGACGGGGCAGCTGTCAGCCCAGCAAACTGCATTTCATCAATCTCCGCCGGGACGGGCGCGGAAGTTTTGTTGAGCTGCTCCCGTAGATCCCAGGTCGCGATATTGCAGACAAACTGCCCCGTGGCCTCGATGTTGCTGATGGAGTGTTTAAGGCCATATACATCGTCGCCGGTTGTCGCGAAAACAACCGTTGGCGGGTCATCTGCCACGGCGTTGAAGAAACTGTAGGGCGCAAGGTTGATGACGCCGTCTTCTGACTGGGATGAAATCCATCCGATGGGGCGGGGCGCGACGCACGATTTAAATGGGTCGTGGGGCAGGCCGTGTGTTTCGGACCGGGGATCGTAGAACATAGTGGCGTATCCTCTTAAGCAGACTTTTCGCGTAACGATAGAACAGCACCCAGAATAACCGCCCCGAACACGACATCACGCAAGGCGACGGGCACATCGGTGCCCACAACAAGTGTGTTTACAGCGGTGAGCAGCAGTGCGCCACCGAACATGCCGAGATAGATGCCTCTGCCGCCTGTGGCAAGTGTGCCACCGACCAGCACCACGGCAATAGAGGGCAGGAGGTAGGGCTCCCCCATGCGCAGGAACGAAATGCTTGAGAATCCGGTCATCAGAACGCCAGCAAGGGCGGAACAGAACCCGCTGAGGGCGTAGACGCCGACAATCGTCCGATCCACGCGTACGCCCGAGAGTTGCGCCGCACGTTGACTGTTACCGACCGCAAATATTCGTCGACCGAAAGATGTTTTGTGGAGCAGAAAGACGGCGGCGGCAACGATCAAAAGCATCGACCAGGAGGCCGGCGCGAAACCGAGAAAACGTTCATTGAACAGCCACTGCAGCGCCGCTGGCGAGCGTCCTGTGGGAATGCCGCCGGTATAGAGTAAACCGATCCCTTGCATGATTCCGTTGGTAGCCAGTGTCACAACGATTGCGGGCATCCCGAAGATCACGATGCCAAGCCCGTTGGCAAGGCCGACCAGTAGGCCAAACCCGAGCACGGCGGGAATGGCCCAATAGGCGGGTCCATTGGCGCCATTTGAAACGGCTGCCAGAAAAAGCCCGGCGAAGGCCAATGTATTGGGCACTGACAGATCGAGGCCGCCTGTCAGCACAACAGCCCCCTGGCCGATCGCAAGGATTGAGAGGAAAAGCGCAAGCGTCAGCAAGGAATTGAAGTACTGAGTGCTGAAAGTGGACGGGCCGATGAATACGAGGATGAGAATGTAAACGACGACCAGAAGAGCCCACGCTGGGGTGACCAGGCGCAATGTCTCCCCGTTCCGTGTGAACCACTGGTGAAGCGTCGAGCCGGTGAGCTCATTATCCGGTCTGATCGTCCAGGATGATCGCAATCGATCGCGCCTGGTGCCCGGATGAAACGCGGGCAGACTGCGTGTCGCGAGTCCGGTTATTTGCAATCGGGCGAGGCGGAAATAGTCAGCGATTGGGGCGTCTCGACCGATCGACGCGAAGATGACTGCCAAAATCAGGATCACCGCCTCAACAATAGATGTGTAGTGAGATGAAACGTTCATCGTGAGCAGGACATTGGAAATCATGGTCAGCGTAAAGGCGGCGAATGCCGTGCCGAGGCAGCCGCCCTGTCCACCGCCGATGCGCGTGCCGCCAAGGATGGTCGCAGCAAAAATCAGCAGTAACATTTCGCGTCCGACCAACGCGTCGCCCGACATGGTCTGGGCGCTCAGAAACACACCGCCGCAACCGTAGAAACAGCCAGACAGCATGTAACCGAAGAACTTGGTCCGTGCGACGGAAATGCCGTTCGCGTGGGCGGCTTCCTCCGAGCTACCAACGGCGTAAATGGCGGTGCCAAAGCGCGTGCGCTTGATGAGTGCCCAGATGACCAGCGCCAGCAGTATCCATACGAGTGCCGCCGGAAAACCATCGACGATGAGGTCGCCAGTGAAAAAGTAGGAAAACTCATTGGGTATATAGCCACCGGGATTGGGCATCAGCAGCAGGTTGAGCCCAAGGATGATGAACATGGAGGCAAGCGTCACGACGACGGGCTGCAGCCGCATGAAGGCGATAAAGAACCCGTTGAATGCACCGACAGCGGCGCCGACACCGATCCCGACGAAAACCATCAGCACCTGGGAAAGGGTGCTGTCACCAGTGTTTTGGGCAACGATGATATTGACGAGCGACAGCGTGGCGCCGGCAGAGAGATCGAACCCGCCGAGCAGAAATACGATGGTTTGACCCATTGCCGCAAAAACAAGCGCGCCGGTATTGGTCGAGAGAATATTGATACCGAAGTAGGAGAGCGACCCTTCCGAAACAATACTGAGGAAAACAAGCATCACAACGAAAACGCCGATCGCCACCAGCAAGCGGCGGTGCTGGTCGATGCCGCCAAGCTGACTTTTCAATATGCTCAAGGAGCTATCGTTCACGCGCCCGCTCCTGACGTCGTGTTGGCTGTCTCCTGGCCCAACGCGTGGCGCATGATTTCGTCTTCTGAAATATTGTCGCCGATGAGCTCCGTGACCATCTTCCCCTGATAAATGACCATCACTCTGTCACACAGATGGACCAACTCTGATACTTCGGTGGAATAGAACAACACGGCCTTGCCGGCCTCGGCGAGTTCTCGAATGAGGACATATATTTCGTGTTTTGTGCCGATATCGACACCGCGCGTTGGGTCGAACATAAGCATGATGTTGCTGTCGGCGAGTAGCCATTTCGCGATCGCAATTTTCTGCTGATTACCGCCGGAAAATGACGATACGGGCTTGTAGAGTGCCCGCGGATGCACATCGAGGCGGCTGAACACAGAATCCACCGCCCGTCGTTCATTGGCCTCGTCCATCCAGCCCATGACTGATAGTCGATCAATCACGGGCAGGGATGCATTTCGGGTGCCAGAGAGCTTCAGGAACAAACCGTCGGTCTTGCGTTCCTCCGGCACGAGACTCATCCCGGCCCGGACCGCATCGGCCGGCGCCATAACGGTGAGCTTGCGACCGTCTCTTTCTATTTCACCTTGTCGCATGCCGGTTACCCCGAACAGGGATTCAAACAAATCGCGCTGACCCATGCCTTGCAGGCCGGCGATACCCAAAACCTCACCCGGCCAGAGTTTGAAGGATGCGTCATGCAGGAGCGGGCCTGCGGAAATGCTTTTTGCCTCAAGCGCCGGGATG
>JABJCZ010000239.1 GCA_018668475.1 Alphaproteobacteria bacterium
GTTCCAACGGTGCCGAGAAAAACGCGATCCACAAGATGCGTAACAAGATGGTCGGCCGCGGCATATTGCTCGACATCGCTCGTTGGGCGGGGGTTGATTCTCTCGACGATGGCACGGCGATCGACGCGGAAGATCTGGATGCCTGCGCCAAGGCGCAAGGCGTGGAGATCAAGCGCGGTGACTTCGTGATCTACCGCACCGGTCACATGGAGCGGTGCCTGAAGAACGGTGAATGGGGTGGCTATGCCGGCGGTGAAGCCCCGGGCGTGTCGTTCCATACCTGCGACTGGATGCACGATATGGAGATCGCGGCGATCTGTGCGGATACATGGGGCTGTGAGGTTATTCCAAACGAGACCGATGATGTGTTCCAGCCTTGGCACTGGATCGTGATCCCACAGATCGGCATCACCATGGGCGAGATTTTCTATCTCAAGGACCTCGCCAATGATTGCGCAAATGACGGTGTGTACGAATTCATGTTCGTCGCCCCGCCGCTGCCGATCACCGGCGGTGTCGGCTCACCGATCAACCCGCAGGCGATCAAGTAGTTCCTGCGTCAAAATTGCATGAGTAGAGGGCGGTTCCGGGGTTGCCGGTGCCGCCCTCCGTGTTTAAGAAACGACAATTCTGAAAACCAAGGAAGTATCAAATGGCTATCGAAATTCTGAAAGCGGGTATGGACTCCGAAGCGACGGATGAAGCCGACGCGAAGGTCCGTGAAATCGTTGAAGGTATCCTCAACGACGTGAAGACCCGTGGCGATGCGGCGGTCCGCGAGTTGTCGGAGAAATTCGATAAATGGTCGCCGGAAAACTTTCGTCTTTCTGATGCTGAGATCAAGGAGCTGATGGACTCACTGCCCGAGCAGACGATTGACGACATCAAGTTCGCCCAGGAGCAGGTGCGCAATTTCGCGCAGGTCCAGCGTGACTCAATGCACGACGTGGAGGTCGAAACCATTCCCGGTGTTCGCCTGGGTCATAAGAATATTCCGGTCAACAGCGTCGGCTGTTACGTCCCCGGCGGACGGTACCCGATGGTGGCCTCAGCCCATATGTCGATCGTCACAGCGAAAGTCGCCGGCGTGAAGCGCGTGATCGCTTGTACCCCGCCGAACCAGGGCGGCCCACATGCCGCAACCATCGCTGCGATGTATCTTGCCGGTGCCGACGAAATTTATTGCATGGGTGGCGTTCAGGCTGTTGCGGCCATGGGGCTGGGGACCGAGACAATCGATCCCTGCGTCATGCTGGTCGGGCCGGGTAACTCATATGTGGCCGAAGCCAAACGTCAGCTCTATGGTAGGGTCGGGATCGATCTGTTCGCCGGTCCGACGGAAGTTCTCGTGGTCGCCGATCACACGGCTGATGTTGAGATGGTTGTGGTTGATCTGCTGGGGCAGGCTGAACATGGCCCGAACTCACCCGCAGCGGTCATTACCGATTCTCGTGAGCTGGCCGAAGCTATTCCTGCTGAGATCGAACGCCAGCTCAAGATCCTCCCGACAGCCGATATCGCTTCGGTCGCGTGGAAGGATTACGGCCAGATCATCCTTTGCGATACCCGTGACGAGATGCGCGACGAGGCCGACCGCATCGCCTATGAGCATGTGGAAATCCTGACGGAGGACCCGCGCTGGTATCTGGATAATTTGACCAATTTCGGGGCGCTGTTCATTGGCCCCGAAACCAATGTTGCATATGGCGACAAGGTCATTGGTACCAACCATACCCTGCCCACGAAAGGCGCAGCGCGCTACACGGGCGGCCTGTGGGTCGGCAAGTTCATGAAGACCTGCACCTATCAGCAGATCACCGAAGAGGCGAGTGCTGTGATCGGTGATTACTGCTCACGTCTGTGCGAAGTCGAGCGCTTCTGGGGCCACAAGGAACAGGCCGATCTGCGTCTGCGCCGTTACGCCGGTCGTAACATTGGCATCGGGGCGACCGACGCCGCCGAATAGAATATTCCCATGTGGAAATGAGAAGAGGGCGGTCCGGTCAGGCCGCTCCTTTTCTTAATTCGTAAAAGTCGGCAACAAAAAAAGGCGACCCGAGGGTCGCCCTTTTCCGTTTCGAGTAGCCGAGGCTACTTGATAGTGTAGTCATGCACCGGCGTGGCACCGTTCTTTTTCGCCAATTCATAGAGGCGATTGAACGTGGCTTTACCCGGGAAGCCCTTTTTCTCGTACTCAGCGGCCTTCTGCTGAACCCACGGCTCGACAGCTTTGGCCATCTTGTTTCGCTCGTCATCACCGAGATCGCGAACCGTCACACCCTGCTTCTTGAGGTTTACAAGAGCGGAGCTGAACTTGCGTACGCCTTCGTCTTCAACCGCAACGTTGTAGACACCGGTCTCTTCCGTGATGATCTTCTTCACGGAGTCAGGCAGCTTGGCCCAGGTGTCGTTGTTGACGGTCACCGGATACGCAACCACCGAGCCCCAGCCCATGGTCGTATAGTACTTGGCAACTTCGCCGAACTTAAAGCCGAAATACGGAGCCGGAAAAATCACGACACCCGAATAAACACCCGA
>JABJCZ010000240.1 GCA_018668475.1 Alphaproteobacteria bacterium
AAAGAAAAAGAAATCGGCCGTCGGATTCTCAAGGAAATCAACGACCGGTTACGTTTTCTGATGGATGTCGGACTCGAATATCTCACCCTCTCGCGCGCATCCGGAACACTTTCCGGCGGTGAGAGCCAACGCATCCGTTTGGCTTCACAAATCGGTTCCGGCCTCACTGGCGTGCTTTACGTCCTCGATGAGCCGTCCATCGGCCTTCACCAGCGGGACAATGCGCGCTTGCTTGGCACGCTCCACAACCTGCGCGACCTCGGCAACACGGTCATTGTCGTCGAACACGACGAGGATGCCATCCGCGATGCTGACTATGTGGTTGATATGGGACCCGGTGCTGGCGTGCATGGCGGACACATCATTGCCGAAGGCACACCAGACGACGTCATGGCAAACCCGGCAAGCCTCACCGGCCAGTATCTTACAGGCATCGAACAGATACCCGTGCCGGCGGAGCGTCGCGGCGGACGCAAACGCCAAGCCCTGAAGATCAAGGGCGCCACGGCCAACAACCTGAAAAGCGTCACTGCGCATATTCCGGTTGGCACTTTTACTTGCGTTACCGGCGTATCAGGTAGCGGCAAATCGACGCTTATTATCGACACCCTCTACAACGCCGTCGCCAAAAGCATGAACGGCGCTCGCCTGCATGCGGGTGCGCACGACGCCATCACCGGGATGGAGCACTTCGATAAGGTCATCGACATTGATCAGTCGCCGATCGGGCGCACACCGCGCTCCAACCCAGCTACCTATACCGGCGCGTTCGGCCCAATTCGGGAATGGTTCGCCGGTTTGCCTGAAGCCAAGGCCCGCGGCTACAAGCCCGGCCGATTTTCGTTCAACGTCAAGGGCGGACGATGCGAGGCATGTCAGGGCGACGGGCTCATCAAAATCGAAATGCATTTTCTGCCGGACATCTACGTTCAGTGCGACGAATGCAAGGGCCGCCGCTACAACCGCGAAACGCTTGAAATCCTCTTCAAGGGAAAATCCGTCGCTGACGTGCTCGACATGACCGTCGATGAAGGGTCAGCGTTTTTCTCAGCCGTGCCGGCCATCCGCACCAAAATGGAAACGCTCCAGCGTGTTGGCCTCGGATACATTCATGTCGGCCAGCAGGCAACAACGCTGTCGGGTGGAGAGGCGCAGCGCGTCAAGCTCGCCAAGGAACTAGCAAGGCGAGCCACCGGGCGTACCCTCTACATCCTCGATGAGCCCACGACTGGCCTGCACTTTGCCGACGTGCGCAAATTGCTGGAAGTGCTGCACGCTCTCGTCGATACAGGCAATACGGTTATCGTTATCGAACACAATCTCGAAGTCATCAAAACAGCCGACTGGATTATCGATCTTGGGCCTGACGGCGGCGACGGCGGCGGCGAAATCGTGGCAGAAGGCACACCGGAACATGTCGCGTCGACATCCGGGAGCTATACCGGGCAATACCTCGCGCGCGCACTGAAACCGAGGCTCGCAGCGCCGCGGCGCAAAAAGAGCGCCAAACGCAAACCTGCGGGCAAACGATAGCAACACTTAACTGTTTCGTAAGCATGGCCGTGCTACCGCAAGTGACATGAGTAGTCGTCAGGAACAAATGGCCCACCAAGGGGATCGGGAGGCGCAACAGCGCGGGCCCGAGTCACCGTCCATTCCGTCGCAACCCGGTGCCGCAGATGGACAGGATGACGTATTGCAGTTGGCTGTTCAGCATCACCAAGGAGGCCGCCTTGCCGAAGCGGCCGGCCTCTATCGACTGGTCATTGAAAACGACCCCTCGAATGCCGAGGCATTTCGCCTGCTAGGCCTCCTGCATTTCCATCAAGGTGACAACGCGAGCGCGCGACAATTGGTCGAGCAGGTAATCGAGATGGCGCCACAAAACGCCACTGCCCATGCAGACCTCGGCAATGTATTCGCGTCTACTGGTGACGCTGAAAGCGCACTCGAGTCATACCAACGTGCGGCGACGATCGCGCCGGAAGCGCCGGAAATCCTGGCCGTCATGGGGCAACATCTGCGCAATATGGGCCGCGCGCAAGATGCTCTTGAGCCTCTAGAGACCGCGGCTGAGCTCGCCCCTCAATCGGCTGAAGTGCTGACCACCTTAGCCACGGTGCTACAGGAAACCGGAGACCTGGACGGTGCCGTCAAGAACTACCGACGGGCCCTGTCGATCAAACCTGATTTGGCCGCCGCGCATGCCAACCTCGGGCTCGCGCTGTTTCACCTCGAGGACCTCGACGGCGCCATCGAGCATGACCGCAAGGCAGTGGAACTCAATCCGAACGCCCCGGAGACCCATTTCAATCTTGGTTGGGCGCTGTTTTGCTCAAAGTACCGCGAAGAGGCGGAACGCTGCTTCCAAAAGACGATTGCGCTCGATCCGTCCCACGCCGAAGGTCATCTGAAGCTGGCTCTTGCCCGGCTCGCCGATCACGACCGCGACGGTGCGCAGCTGCATTTTGACCAGGCCGCCGCCCTCGCCCGCAGTCCGCTAAAAATTGGTGCCAAATTCAAATTTGAGCACGATATCCAGCAGTATCGGCATCTCTATGCCAAGGGCCTCATTGATGGCGAAGCACAGAGTCTCATTGCGCACCTTGAGATGGTCCGCGATGCCCTGCCCGGCGATCTGCCGCACGACCGGGTATTCGCTCTGGGCGACACCCAGACGAAATTATTGGGTGAGACTTACGGCGCTCCCCATCATCTGCCCGAATGTCCGGCGCTTGAAGGCCCGGCGATTAATCCCCGGCTGGATCGTGCAGCACTTGAAAAATCTTATTTCAAATCCGACCCGGAAGTACTCACAGTCGACGGGTTGCTCAGTCAGGAGGCACTCACCAAGTTGCGGGCGTTCTGCCGTGAGGCGACGATCTGGCAAGATATCAAGCCCGGTTATCTCGGCACTTATCTGAAAGACGGGTTTTGCACGCCATTGCTGCTCCAGATCGCTGATGAAATGCGCACTGCGCTGCCCGCGATCTTCGGCGACCACCCTTTGATTGAACTCTGGAGCTACAAGTGCGATCAGGATTTGCAAGGGCTGGATGTTCACGCCGATTGCGCCGCGGTTAATGTCAATTTCTGGATCTCGCCTGACGACGCCAATTGCGACCCCGATTCCGGCGGTCTCGTTCTATATCCCAAAGAGGCGCCGATGGACTGGCCCTTTGCCCGCTACAACCATGACCGTGACGCCATTCATGACTTCGTCGCTCAGTGCGACAACGAGGTCACCGTCCCGCACCGCTCCAACCGGGCAGTCATCTTCAATTCCAATCTTTTTCACAAGACCGACGACGTACATTTCAGGAGCGGGTATATAAACCGCCGGACCAACGTCACCATGTTGTTCGGTCACCGCGCGAGCAAATAGCGTCGCGCAGCGCCGGGCGTAATGTAGGACCCGGCAATGACAAACAGTTCCCCAGTCACCCCCAAAGCAACCATCATTGGTGGTGGCCTCGCCGGATGCGAGGCGGCATGGCAACTTGCGCGCGCCGGCGTGCCGGTCAAACTCAGCGAAATGCGGCCCCTCCGGACCACCGAAGCTCATGAGACCGAGAAACTTTGCGAACTGGTCTGTTCAAATTCCTTCCGATCTGACGACTGGCAACGAAATGCGGTGGGATTGCTGCACGAAGAGATGCGCCGCGCAGGCTCCCTGATCCTACAGGCGGCTGATGCTCACAAAGTGCCCGCCGGCGGCGCGCTCGCTGTCGATCGAGAGGGGTTTTCCGCGGCTGT
>JABJCZ010000241.1 GCA_018668475.1 Alphaproteobacteria bacterium
CGAGAACCGTACTGCTGGCGGTGTTCGGTTGCGCAGCCGATTTGGTATTAATTTGCTGGCCGTATCGCGGGAAGGCGCGGCCCGCCGATCGCGGCTGCGGACCATGCAATTTCGGGCAGGCGACGTTCTCCTGCTGCAGGGTCCGGTGGATCAGATTAACGCGTCGCTTTCGCAGCTCGGTTGCTTGCCGCTGGCGGAGCGCGGTGTGAAGATTGGCGAGCCTGAGCGGGCCTGGGCATCTGTTGCGGTGTTCGCGATTGCGATCATTTGTACATCTTTTGGGCTGCTGACGGCGCCCATCGCCCTTGGCCTTGCAGCCGTCGCCATGCTGGGTATGCGCGCGATTTCCATGCGGGAGGCTTATGACGCGGTCAACTGGCCGGTGATCGTGCTGCTGGGCGCGATGATCCCCATCGGTGGTGCGCTGGAGACAACCGGTACGACCCAGTTGATTGCCGCCTCCATCCTCGATATCGGTGCGGGTCTCTCGCCTGTGGTGGTGCTGATTGTTGTGTTGGTCGTGACCATGACGCTATCTGATATCGTCAACAACGCGGCTACTGCCGTCATTATGGCGCCTATCTCGGTCAGCCTCGCGGTCAGCCTCGGGGTCAATCCGGATGCCTTCTTGATGGCCGTGGCCATCGGGGCGTCCTGCGCATTTCTGACTCCCATCGGCCACCAGAACAACACGTTGGTTATGGGGCCGGGCGGATATCACTTCGGTGATTACTGGCGCATGGGCCTGCCGCTCGAAATCATCATCGTGGCCGTCGCGGTGCCCATGATACTGCTCGTCTGGCCGCTCTAAGGGTCAATCCGGTTGTTCCCTCGATTGGCCGGGAGGTGCTAGGCTGTTGCCGCGTGGCACATAGATGCCGCCGGTCAATAAATTGTCTGGGGAGACAAATTAATGGAATTTGGATTCGCGATCCCGAACGGCGGGGTCATGGCCAACCGCGATGATGTGGTGGCCATATCGAAGGCGGGCGAGGCCGCCGGCTTCGATATTCTGTCGTCACCGGATCACATCGTAATGCCGCGCACAGTGGCGCCCCTCTACCCCTATTCCAAGAGCGGCGATGCGAGTTTCGCGACGATGGCGGATGGCAATTTTCTGGAGCCGTTTGCGCTCATGGCATTTGTCGCCGCGCATACTGAGCGGGTCAAGCTGATGACCTCGGTCATTGTGCTGCCGTATCGTGAGCCGGTGTTAACCGCCAAGCTTGCATCCACAATCGATGAGCTTTCCGGCGGGCGGTTTATCCTGGGTAGTGGTGCGGGCTGGATGGAGGAGGAGTTTGTCGCTGTCGGCGCGCCGCCTTTTGCCGAGCGCGGCAAGATTACCGACGAATATATCGATATCTTCCGAGAGCTTTGGACCAAGGAACGCCCGACCTTCAACGGGGATTACAGCTCGTTTGATGACTTCATGTTTGCGCCGAAGCCGAAGCAATCTCCGCTGCCTATCTGGATCGGTGGCGAATCACGTCCGGCCATGCGGCGTGTTGCCCGTCGGGCAGATGGCTGGTTCCCGTCCGACGCCAACCCGAAGCGCGCCTTCGATACACCGGCCCGATTCGCTACCGCCATTGAGGAGCTAAATGGGATGGCCGCCGATGAAGGGCGGGATCCGGCATCGATCCATCTCGCATTCTGGGCGATCAGCTGCGCCGGAGCCTGTGATCCGGTGGTTCTCGACAGCGGTGAGCGCAAGTCGTTCACCGGCACAGCGGATGATCTGATCAGTGACATCAAGGCGTTTCAGGCGCTTGGCGTACAAACGTTGATGTTCAATTTCTTGCAAGGTTCTCGCACTGAAACACTTGAAAAAATGGACGCCTTCGTAAGCGACATCATGCCTCACGTTCGTTGAGCGAGAGCCGGCATAACATCCTACGAAATAGAACTGATGGAGTTGGAAAAATGAAAAATGAAGCTACTGCCGAAGGCCTGAAGGCGACATTTGATGATTGGGCTAGCGCACTCAACGAGGGCGAACTGGAGCGCTTCTATGACTATTTCGAAGAAGATTCCGAGACTCTGGACGAGGATTTTCCGTGGCGCATGACCAAGGCCGAATTCGTCGACCACATCGGCTTCCACGCAAAGGGTGGTGGCAAGGGCATGTGGGAGTTTTTTGAGTGGATCCCACGTGAGGTCAACGTAAAGACATGGGGGCCGACCGGTCACGTCAGTGGCTTCTCGACCTTCCGGGGCAAGCCGCGCGATGCCGGCTTTCGTCAACGGTTTATGGGCTTCACCGTCGCCTGGCACCACAACGGTACCGGCTGGCGGCTGGTGTGCTGGCATCAGAGTGTGCTGGCGGGTCGTATCGATGGGGCGTCGCCAAGCTAGGCAACGCTTGATGGTCTATCTCAACATGGAGGCGCAGCAATGCGGCGAGCGGGAAAGCTGAACTGGGGTGTGGTCTTCACGGGCGATAATCTGTCGCTGGCGGAGATACTGGATTATTCGCGCCGGGCCCAGAAGGCGGGTGCAGAGAGCCTGTGGTCCACCGAGCTCGGGCGGGATGCTTTTGTGCCATTGGCCGCCATTGCCAATGTGACCGAAGGGATGCGGTTGGGCACAGGCGTGGCAACCTTCGCCCGCCCACCCATGCATACCGAAACTGCTGCCATGACAATGGCGGAGATGACCGACAATAACTTCGTTCTGGGCCTCGGCACTGCGCCGCCGGCCTGGAACGAAAATTGGCATGGACTGGAATACCGCAAGCCAGTGACCCGGATGCGGGATTACGTCAATTGCATCCGCACCATGTGGACAGGGGGCGTGGAGAACCCGGTCAGCTATGCCGGTGAAATGGTCAGCGTGACGGATTACACGCGCTTTATTCCGGCGCCCTATCCGTCCGTACCCATTTATCTTGCCGCGGTGCGCGAGAACATGTTGCAGCTCGCCGGTGAGATTGGCGACGGCGTGCTCGCCAACCTGCTCAATACGACCGAGTATTTCGAAAATATTGCCCATCCGAACCTGGCCAGGGGCTTGGCCAAGGCCGGGCGGTCACCAGATGACTTTGAGGTGGCAACGCTCAAGGTTTGTGCGGTGCATAAAGATCGCAAATTTGCGCGGGCGCTGGCGCGCCATACCATCGCGTTTTATTCGACGCTGCCCTATTTCGACACCGTGCTCGACCCCGCCGGATTTACCGAACAGAAGGAACGGATTCGGGGGTTGTTTCTGGAAGGCGACGTCAAGGGGATGCTGGGCTCGGTGAGCGATGACATGGTTGATGCGCTGGTACTTGCCGGCACTGCGGACGACGTCAAGGAGCAGGCAGCGCAGTTCAACGGGCTGGTCGATACGTTGATCCTCTATTGCCCGACCTTCGCCGTTACGCCTGAGGAATCGCGTGACAATCATATCGCGATTATCGACGCGTTCAGCGACTGGTAGGGGCCCCGCCGATGACTGAAACGGCAGCGACGTGGTGCGACCGTTTTCGGGCGGCAACGGAATCCGATCCCGTTATTCAATCCATGGCGCGATTCTACACATGTACCTTTCTGCTCGACATGGGTGAAGTGAGTATTCTGGTGCGTATGGACGATGGGCAGGTGCGTGAGATCGTGCCCGATCCGCCGCCGCTCACGGCGTATCAATTCGCGCTGCGGGCCAGTGCTGAAACATGGCGGCAATTCGCGGAAAAAAATCCGCCGCCTTTCTTTCACGGGTTTCTGGCGGCGGCGACACATCATGATTTGCGCATCGAGGGTGATGTGACCGTGATGATGCAGAATTTGCGCAACTTCACACAGCAGCTGGAATTGCTGCGTGAAGTTGGTGTGCCGCTCGGGGAGGCGTGATCAATGGCCAAAGGAAAATTGTCACCGATCATTGGCGGCTACGTGACCTTTGATGTTGATGATTGCGAATACCGGGTATTTTTCAGCGAGAACGGTGAGGGCCCGCCGCTCGTTTGCCAGCACACGGCCGGCACCCACAACAATCAATATCGATACATGCTTGAGGACGAAGATATTACGTCCCGACATCGTGTGATCGCATTTGATATGGCGCGGCACGGCAAATCAGATCCGCCGCTCAATAAGGAATGGTGGAAAGAGGACTACCGACTGACGGCTGACCACTTTGTCAATTTTATTATCGGGTTTTGTGATGCGCTGGAGCTTGAGGCGCCGATCTTCATGGGCTCGTCCTTTTCAGGCTGCGCCGCCTTGCACCTGGCGCTCAAGCAGCCCGAGCGGTTTGGTGGGATTATCGCGCTGCAGGCTGCGGCCTATGCACCGGGCTACTGGCTAGACTGGTGGCGCCACCCCCAAACCAACGCGGCGCAGGTTTGCTCATCCGGTGTGTGGGACATGATGGCGCCCATGTCGCCAGACGCAGATCGCTGGGTGACCATGTGGTACCACGCCCAGGGGGCCGAAGTGCTCAAGGGTGATTTGCACTTCTATTCGATGGACCATGATCTGCGTGAAACGCTGCGCAAAATTGATACCGCGGCCTGTCCGCTGGTGATGATGACTGGCGCCTATGATTACCTGACGCCACCTGCCGTTACTAAAGCGGCGGCAGACCAGATCCCCGGCAGCCTCTATGTCGAGATGGAGAATCTTGGCCATTTCCCGATGAGCGAGAATTATCCCCTGTTCAGGCCCTACCTTGACAAGGCGTTGGCGCATATCGGAA
>JABJCZ010000242.1 GCA_018668475.1 Alphaproteobacteria bacterium
AATGTATCGGAAACGGCGCGGCGCCTTGGGATGCATCGGCGCACGCTCCAGCGAATTCTCGCAAAATATTCGCCGCAGGAATAAACCTCAAACCAGAGCTTAACAATGAGTGTGCAGGGCCTGACCCGGCAACGTTATCTGCTGGCTAGCCGACGGCGGCGCGCTCGGCTTTCTCTGTCTGCTGTGCCCATTCGATGGCTTCTCGGCCGTCGTACCGGCACAAAATAACCCGGCCTGGCGTGCGGCGTATGTCGTTTGCTCGACGAAATGGGGTACGCGACATGGCTTTAGATGCCGCTGGGCAACGGGCGGCGGCCTGATGTGATTGGTATCGATGGGCGCGGGCGCACGATTATTGTTTAAATCAAGAGTGGACTACAGGATTTCCGCGCGGACCAAAAATGGCTGGAATATTACTGTTGGCTATGTTCGAGGCTGACCGAAAACGGGTGCCTGCGTATGGCGCCCGAACGGGTCTAGAATTTGCGTTCGACGATGGTGTCGTCGACCATGTGCGCTTGGCGCAGGTATTGCGCGAGGATATGCATGATCGACTGATGCGCGTCTTCGATGATGCCGTAGTTGTCGCCGTCGACGTGCAAGTTTATGGACGCGAGCTCGGCCGAGCGCCCACCGTTAAACCCGGTCAATGCGATGCTATGCATGCCGTTCTCTGACGCCCATTTTATCGCTCGGACGATATTTTCTGAATCACCGGATGCGCTGATAGTCATCAGTACATCGCCTGGTTGGCCGGTCGTCGCCAGCTGATAAGAAAAGCAGTCGTCGTATTCGATGTCATTGGCGATTGCGGTAATCATCTCAAGGTTGGCGCTCAGGCTGATCACCCGTGGCCGAACGTTGGTATCGGTCTGGATGCATTTTGCGTAGTCGCACAACAAATGGTTGGCGATGGCTGCCGAGCCACCGTTACCGCATACATAGAGCCATTTACCCTGTTGAAATGTGTCGTCGAGCAGGTCCGACGCGTCAGCTAGGCGATCCTGGTCGATGGAGCCTGCGGCACGCGCCAGTTGTCCAACGTAGTCATCGCAGAAGTTGGCAATGGTGCTGTAGGATTTGGTCGGGAACGTCATCTCGAGTATCCGAAAATTATGAACGCAGCCTGTCGGGTGATGGCCAATGTGAAACAAGTAGCTATACCGCGCGCTTCTTGCAACTGAATGTAATGGTTTATGGCGCCAGCGTACTCCGTTCGTTCAGCGCCTTTGCGAGCGCGTTGAAGGTGTTGTCGGTGCATACCGAAAAAGTGTCACATGCAAGTGCGTGGGCGCGTTCCCTGTCGCGTGTGCCATATCCTCCTGGAGCGAGCCATCCTTTAGGCAGACCCGCCGCTTTGCCAGCCTGCAGGTCGGTCGCCGCGTCGCCGAGAATCCAGCTTGTGCTGAGATCAAGGGCATTGTCTTCAGCGGCGGCTAACAACATACCCGGATTTGGCTTGCGGCAGGGTGCATTCCGCGCCGGGTGAGATGCGCACGCGTAGACCGCGTCAATTTTGGCGCCGGCACGCTCCAACTCGGCAACCATCGCCTGCTGGACTGCGGCAAAGTCTTTCCAGTCGTAGTAGCCGCGCTCAATGCCGGATTGGTTGGTAACGACCACAACTGGGATACCAACAGCGTTGGCTTGTCGCACGGCCATAACAGCCGGTGCAATCAATTTCATTTTTTCCGACTCGCACAGGTAAGGGACCAGCTCTATCAGCGTGCCGTCGCGGTCAACGAAAAGAGCGGGCCTCGGGCCTTGAGTGTCCGCAGGCGGCGCGTAAAACGATTGTCGCCACATGCCACCTTCCGTCACCGAATGAACGCCCTTGGTTGTCATGTTCCTCGAAGGTCATCACGAGCATTGGCCTGCAGATACCAGTCGTAGGTGCTTGTCAGACCGTCGGTCAGCGACATTGTCGGTGCCCAGCCCAGGTGGCGCAATCTGCCGGAATCAATCAGTTTCCGTGGCGTTCCATCGGGCTTGATCTTGTCATATTTGATTGTGCCATTGAACCCGACGACCTTGGCCATGGTCTGCGCGAGTTCCGCAATAGTGACCTCACTGCCGCTACCGACGTTGATCGGTGGTTCACCGGAATATGCCTTCAGTGCATGCACCAAACCGTCTGCGGCATCATCTACATGAAGAAATTCGCGGCGCGGTGTGCCCGTCCCCCACACCGGCACCGTGGGGGCGCCAGCCATTTTCGCGTCGTGAAATTTAACCATCAGGCCAGGTATGACGTGGCTCTGTTCCGGGCTGAAAAAGTCGCCAGGTCCGTAAAGATTAGTTGGCATAGCGGAAATAAAATCGACTCCGTGCTGGCGCCGGTATGCTTGGCACAGCATAACGCCGGCAATTTTGGCTATAGCATACCATTGATTGGTCGGTTCAAGCGGTCCGCTCAACATGTCGAATTCGGATATTGGCTGAGGAGAAAATTTCGGATAAATA
>JABJCZ010000243.1 GCA_018668475.1 Alphaproteobacteria bacterium
ACGATGACAAGAATCATCGCGAGGAACTCGGCCCCCATCAGCACAAACAGGCCTGACGAATTGAAGAACGCGAGAATCAAAAACAACACCGAATGGACCGGGTTGCGCGAGCTGATCACCATCACGCCAGCGGCCACGGTGACCACAGCGAAAAGATAAAAAATGATGGTTTCGATAATCATTGGTTCGTCGTTCGGTTTCTTATGTGCGGCACGTGGCGCGCGGGTTGTTTCTGTTCGGTTGGGTCATTGGTTTAGCGATAAGGCGCTTCGTGAGTCAGGTTGGCCGCAATCTCCCGCTCCCAGCGGTCACCATTGGCCAACAGTTTGTCCTTGTTGTAGAGCAGCTCTTCACGGGTTTCGGCTGCGAATTCAAAATTTGGCCCCTCGACGATGGCATCTACCGGGCAGGCTTCCTGACAGAAGCCGCAATAAATACATTTGACCATGTCGATGTCGTCCCGCGTGGTTCGGCGGCTGCCGTCATCACGTGGCTCGGCCTCGATGGTAATTGCCTGGGCGGGACAAACGGCCTCGCAGAGTTTGCAAGCAATGCAGCGCTCCTCGCCATTGGCGTAGCGCCGCAAAGCATGTTCGCCACGAAAGCGTGAGCTGATGGCGCCCTTCTCATGTGGGTAGTTAAGCGTCGCCTTCGGCTCGAACATCTTGCGGAAGACGATGGCCATACCGGAAAGAAGTTCCGCCAGAAACCAGGAGCGAACCGTCTGATCAATCAATGCCATGCTCAGCCCTTTCTCTGGTCAAGGCGCCGATGTGGCGCGTTATGTGACAGCCTGATCATCATTGTGGCAACCACCCGAACAGATGCAGCGCACCTGCGGTGATGACGACCCAGGCGAGTGAAATCGGCAAAAAGACTTTCCAGCCAAGACGCATCAGTTGGTCATAGCGATAACGCGGGAACGTCGCCCTGGTCCACGTGAACAGGAAAATGACGAAGGCAGTTTTCAGCAGGAACCACACCACACCCGGCAACCAGGTAAACGGCTCGACATGGAACGGTGGCAACCAGCCGCCAAGGAAAAGAATAACGGCCAGGCCGCTCATCAACACGATGTTGGCGTATTCCCCCAGCATGAAGAGCGTGAAGGCGAGCGCTGAGTACTCGACCTGATAACCCGCAACCAGTTCTCCCTCAGCCTCGGGAAGATCAAATGGTGTGCGGTTGGTCTCCGCCAGGGAAGAGATGAAATAGATGACGAACATTGGCGCCAGCGGGATGAAATACCAGAGCCCCTTCTGCGCCTCGACGATCTCCGCCAGATTGAGCGAGCCGGCACACAAAAGGACGGTGACCAGCACAAACCCTATCGACACCTCATAACTGACCATCTGGGCGGCGGAGCGCAAGGCGCCAAGAAAGGCGTATCTGGAGTTACTGGCCCAACCGGCAATGATGATCCCGTAAACGCCGAGCGAGGACACCGCAAACAGGTAGAGAATACCAACGTTGATATCGGCCAATACAAGGCCATCATCGAACGGAATAACCGCCCAGCCGATCATCCCGAGGGTGAAGGTGACCATCGGAGCCATCAGGAACAGTGCGCGACTGGCACCGGCCGGAATGATGGTTTCCTTCATCAGCATCTTCAGGCCGTCAGCGATGGGCTGCAATAGCCCGAAGGGTCCCACCACATTGGGGCCCTTGCGCACCTGCATAAGGCCCCAGACCTTGCGCTCAAAATAAGTGACAAAAGCGACCATCAGCAACAACGGCACCACGATCGCCAGGACATACCCGACGATCAGCAGAAACGGCAAAGCGTAGCCAGACCAAAATCCCGCGTCAGCCATCGGTACCCGTCTTGTCTGTTTTCTCGCCTGCAAAAACTGAAGTGCATTCAGCCATGGTTGGCGAGGCCCGCGAAATCGGGTCAGTCATGTAGAAGTTCTCAACAGCACTCTCAAAAATGTCCGTGCCGAGCGTGCCCTCTGCACCGAAAGCGCCCCAGTTACCTGACGTTTGCTCATCAACGAGTCCCAAAATCGGACAAGCATCAATCATGGCAGTCTGCAACGCGCCGAAGGTATCAAATGGCAATGTGTGCCCCAGCACCTCGGATAAAGCCCGCAGAATGGTCCAATCTTCGCGTGCGTCGCCAGGCGGTTGCGTCGCGGCTTCCGCGTGTTGCACGCGACCTTCCGTGTTGACCCAAGTGCCAGCCTTTTCGGTATAGGCCGAACCAGGCAAAATTACGTCAGCGGCGTGGGCGCCAACGTCACCATGATGGCCTTGATAGACGACGAAGGATTTATCCAGTCGGCGGGTGTCGAGTTCATCGGCGCCCATCAGGAACACCACTTTGATATCGCCGGATTCAGCCCCGGACAGAATGCCATCGACATCGCGACCCTGCTCACCGGGTACAAAGCCGAGGTCCAGTGCCCCAACGCGCGCCGCAGCCGTGTGCAGCACATTGAACCCATTCCAGGTGTCCGCGTTCATGCCAGTTGCCTCGGCGATGCGTCGTGCCGTATTGAGAACGGCGGCGCCGTCGGACCGCGCTAACGCTCCCTGACCAATGACAAGCATCGGGCGCTCAGCATTCTTCAAAATGTCACTAAATGGATGTTTGCCGTTAGCGATGTCGTCCAGCGTCTTTGGACCTGCACCGAGGTAGTCGTAGTCGTAGGTCAGATCAGCTTGCGGGCCGATCACACCGATCGGCAGACCGCCATCGAGCCAGCGCTTGCGGATGCGGGCATTGACCAATGGGGCTTCGGCCCGCGGGTTTGTGCCCACCAGGAGAATGGCGTCGGCATCCTCGATCCCGGCAATGCCTGAATTGAAAATGTAACTGGCGCGATGGTCAGCGCTCAACGCGGCACCGTCCTGGCGGCAATCAATGTGCGGTGACCCAAGAGCCGTCATCAATGCTTTCGTGGCATACAGGCTTTCGCACTCAACCATGTCACCGGCAATAGCGGCGATAGACTTGCCATCGACGCCCTTCAGCGCGGCGGCAATGGCCGCAAAGGCGTCGTCCCACGTCGCTTCAGCGAGTTTGCCGTCGGTGCGGACCCAGCACTTATCGAGGCGGCGCTGTTTGAGGCCGTCACAGGCGAAGCGGGTCTTGTCTGAAATCCATTCTTCGTTGATATCTTCATGCAACCGCGGCAGCACGCGCATGATTTCGCGGCCTCGGCTGTCGACGCGAATGTTGCTGCCAACCGCATCCATCGCATCAATGGTTTCAGTCTTTTTCAGTTCCCATGGACGCGCCGTGAAGGAATAGGGTTTGGATGTAAGAGCCCCAACCGGGCATAGGTCGATCAGGTTGCCGGACAGCTCAGAGCTCACGGCCTTCTCAACGTAGGTGCCGATTTCTGTGTGTTCGCCCCGGAAGACGGAGCCCAACTCGTTGGTTCCGGCGATCTCTTCGGTGAAACGGATGCAGCGCGTGCAATGGATGCAACGGGTCATGATGGTTTGGACCAGCGGACCGATGTCCTTGTCCTTCACCGCGCGCTTGCCTTCGCCGAAACGGCTGGAGTGCCGACCGTATGCGACTGCCTGATCCTGCAGATCACACTCGCCACCCTGATCACAGATCGGGCAATCGAGCGGATGATTGATGAGCAGAAATTCCATCACCCCTTCACGCGCTTTCTTTACGCTCGGCGTGTCGGTGTGGATTTCCATGCCCTCACCGGCTGGCATAGCGCAGGAAGCGATGGGCTTGGGGGCCTTCTCCATCTCGACAAGACACATGCGGCAATTGCCCGCAATGGAGAGCCGATCGTGATAACAGAAACGCGGCACTTCACTGCCCGCCTCTTCACAGGCCTGCAACACCGTCGATCCATCCGGGACGGTGACTTCGATGCCGTCGACTTTGAGTGTCGGCATAGTTCCCCGTCTCCCTTAGGCCGCCCGCTTGCCACGTTCACGGATGCGCCGTTCAATTTCCGGACGGAAATGACGGATCAACCCCTGAACCGGCCATGCCGCAGCATCGCCGAGCGCGCAGATTGTGTGACCTTCGATTTGCCCGACCACCTCTTCGAGCGTGTCAATGTCGGCAATCGCCGCGTCGCCGGTAACAAGGCGCTGCATGAGGCGATAAACCCAACCAGTACCTTCGCGGCACGGCGTGCACTGGCCACAACTCTCATGCATATAGAAGTGCGAGAGCCGGGCAATTGCGGCCACAATGTCGGTGGACTTGTCCATGACGATCACAGCCGCCGTGCCAAGGCCGGATTTCACGGCCATCAGCGAATCAAAATCCATCAATTGATCATCGCAGATGGACTTCGGCAGAACCGGCACTGACGACCCACCCGGGATCACCGCGAGCAGATTATCCCAACCACCGCGAACGCCGCCGGCATGCTTCTCGATCAGCTCCCGCAACGGAATGCCCATCTCTTCTTCAACATTGCAGGGCTCATTGACGTGGCCGGAAATGCAGAAAAGCTTGGTGCCCGCATTCTTTGGTCGGCCGAGTCCGCTAAACCACTCGGCGCCGCGCCGCAAAATTGTCGGGGCGACCGCGATGGTCTCAACATTGTTGACCGTCGACGGGCAGCCATACAGGCCAGCACCGGCAGGGAACGGTGGCTTGAGACGTGGACGCCCTGGCTTGCCCTCAAGGCTCTCCAGCAGCGCTGTTTCCTCGCCGCAAATATACGCGCCTGCGCCCCGGTGCAGGTACAGGTCGAAGTCCCAGTCCGAGCCAGCGGCGTTAGCGCCGAGCAACCCTGCGTCATACGCCTGATCAATGGCGGCCTGTAGGTGGACGGCTTCGTTATAAAACTCGCCACGAATGTAGATGTATCCTGCATGGGCCCCCATCGCGAACCCGGCGATCAGGCAACCCTCAATCAGCTTCTGCGGGTCGTGCCGCATGATGTCCCGGTCCTTGCAAGTGCCGGGTTCGGATTCGTCGGCGTTGACGATCAGGTAGTGCGGCCGACCGGGAGCTTCTTCCTTGGGCATAAAGGACCATTTGAGCCCGGTCGGAAAGCCGGCACCACCACGGCCACGCAGGCCTGATTCCTTAAGCTGATCGATAATCGTGTCGCGTCCACGCGCGATGATGTCCTTGGTCCCGTCCCAGTCACCGCGTCGACGGGCACCATCAAGGCTCCAGTCTTCAATGCCGTACAGATTGGTGAAAATGCGGTCGCTATCGTTCAACATTCAGTCGCTTCCCATTTTCGCCAGCGTTTTTGGGCCGGACTGCGGTGCCGAGGTTGCCCTGCCGGTTTGTGACCCGACAGTTGGCGTCTCGCCATTCTTCAGCGCGTCGAGAATCTTCGTGATGTTCTCAGGCGTCAGGTCTTCATAGAATTCATCGTTGATCTGCACCATGGGCGCATTGACGCAGGCCCCAAGGCATTCCACCTCCGACAGGGTAAATTCGCCGTCTTCGGTTGTTCCCCCCGTCTCGATATTCAGGTGCCCTTTGATGGCATCAGAAATATCGTCGGCGCCGCGCAACCAGCACGGTGTCGTGCGGCAAAGCTGCACGTGATGTTTACCAACCGGCTTGAGG
>JABJCZ010000244.1 GCA_018668475.1 Alphaproteobacteria bacterium
ATGCGTCTGTTGGTAGTCTTTCGAGTGAGGCCAAGGAGAAATTGTTGGCCTCACGGCCGGAGACCATTGGTGCGGCGGCCCGTATTCCCGGGGTCACGCCGGCCGCGGTGTTTGCCTTGTTAGGGTTTGTGCGGCGGGGAGATGCCGCGTAGCGGTTTGGGTCCTGGCAGGGCGTCGGCGACGGGTTGATGCACTATGTTTCACGTGAAACATCGGCATAGTGTCTGTCGGTTGATCGACTTTGCATAGACGACGAGGAGCGAAGGCCTGAGCGTGGCGAAATCTTTGGGAACAGATCCTTCGGCAACTGATGGCGGGTATGGCCCGTCTGAATTTGCTGCGGACCTCGATGTTTCACGTGAAACATTGGCTCGATTCAAAATTTACGCCGACCTTCTGACCAAATGGCAAAAACGCATCAATCTTGTCGGGCTCGGCAGTTTGCCGGACATGTGGCGCCGGCACATGCTGGATAGTGCTCAGGTTGCCGAACATTTGCCGCATCCCCAGTCTGGCCCCATCTACGACGTAGGATCGGGCGCTGGTTTCCCCGGGATGGCGCTCGCCATCCTCGGAGTGCCCGAAATTTCACTCATTGAAAGCGACGGTCGAAAGTGCGCATTTCTTCGAGAAGTGGCGCGGGCCACCGAAACCGAAGTGCGTGTGGTGCAGCAACGCCTGAACCCCGGCAGCAAATCTGATCAGTTCCCGCCCGCCGCCATTGTACTCTGTCGTGCTGTCGCGCCTTTGCCCAAATTGCTAGATATTGTTTTTCCCGTGATATCCAGTTCTACATGTTGTATGTTTCTGAAGGGCGCTGCTGCTGGTGATGAAGTTAGCCGCGCCCGACGCAAATGGCAGTTTCAACTCGAGTCCATTCAAAGCCGGACATCTCCGGATGGCGTCATTCTGAAATTGAGCGGGATAGATCAAAATGGGGCAGCGAATTGAGGATGTTGTTGTCGGCGACATCAGCAGCCGTGTCATCGCAGTCGCCAACCAGAAGGGCGGCGTTGGTAAGACCACCACTGCCATCAATCTCGGGACCGCCCTTGCGGCAACCGGCAAAACTGTTCTGATCCTCGATCTCGACCCTCAGGGTAATGCCAGCACGGGTTTGGGAATTGAGCCCAAACACCGGGGCGAAGGTTCTTATGGACTGGTGCACGGCGTCCCGCTTGCGGAAGTTGTTGTTGCCAGTGCCATTCCGGGGCTCTCGCTGGTGCCGGCTACGGCAGATCTCGCAGGGCTCGAAATTGAGTTAATTCATATGGATAACCCGCAATATAAGCTGCGAAACGCGCTGGGGCTTGGCGCAACCGGCGGCGATCTTGCGGACCGACAATCTGCCCACTGGGATTATGTGCTGATTGATTGTCCGCCGGCGCTTGGCATGTTGACTGTAAATGCGATGGTGACCGCCGATGCCGTGCTGGTTCCGCTGCAATGTGAATTTTTTGCTCTTGAAGGGTTGACCCAGCTCCTCGGGACCGTCGAGCGGGTTCGCCGGGCGTTCAATCCGAGCCTCAGCATTCAAGGTGTGGTTCTGACCATGTTTGACGGGCGCAATAATCTATCCGGCCAGGTGGCACAGGATGTGCGGGCCCATCTGGGTGAGCTTGTCTATGACACCGTCATTCCCCGCAATGTTCGGGTCTCCGAGGCGCCGTCGTTTGGCCGCCCTGTGCTCCTGTATGATTTGCAGTGCGCTGGCGCACAGGCCTATGTCCATTTAGCAGGCGAAGTACTGAAGCGTGAACGGCAACTCGAATCGGTGAGGTGAAAACAATGGCTGCGAACGAAGCATTGGCCAACCGTCAACGCGGCTTGGGAAAAGGCCTGGCCGTCTTACTCGGTGAGGCGCCGGAAATCCCGGACGAAGATACTCATCTGTCAGGGAAAAGCCTTTCAATAGAAAGCCTTAGCCCAGGTCAATTTCAGCCGCGAACACGATTTGATGACGCTGAAATTGAGGCGCTGGCTGATTCCATCCGGCAACAGGGCATTATCCAGCCGCTACTGGTCCGCCCAACTCCCAATGGTGCAGCTGGCTACGAAATCATTGCCGGGGAACGCCGTTGGCGCGCCGCGCAACGGGCCGGTTTGCACGATGTTCCTGTTGTCATCCGCGACATAGATGACGATAGCGCGCTGGAAATGGCGCTTGTCGAAAATCTCCAGCGTCAGGACCTTGGGCCAATGGAAGAGGCGGAGGCCTTCGCCCGGCTTATTGAGGAATTTGGCCACACTCAGGAAAAAATAGCGGAATCGCTGGGCAAAAGCCGCAGCCACGTCGCCAACACATTACGTTTGCGCAGCCTGCCTGCGCCGGTTCGTGAAATGCTCGATGAGGGAACTCTGTCTGCGGGCCATGCCAGGGCTTTGCTGGGCGCTGACGACCCTGTTTCGACCGCCAAACAGGTGGTGCATCG
>JABJCZ010000245.1 GCA_018668475.1 Alphaproteobacteria bacterium
AAACGTCACTGTCAGATCGGCACGAAAGGCGACCCCCCTCACCTCGCCGGAATTGCCATCAACGCCGCTCGGCATATCAACGGCGACGACTGGGACATCCTGCTCGATCAGCTGGGTGATGGCGGCTTCAGCCACGCCCTCCACTGGGCGGGTCAGGCCGGCGCCGAACAACGCATCAACCACAAGCCCGGTGTCATCATTTGCGCCGCAGAAAGTTGTATCCCCGGTCAGCGGGATAATATCGGTACCCCACTCTGCTGCTGCGAGCGCAGCATCTCCATTTAGCCGTGCCACGTCGCCCATCAGATACAGGCGAATATCCCACCCTTTGTGGCGCAACAGGCGGGCAATGACGAAGCCGTCACCGCCGTTATTGCCGGGGCCGCATAGCACCACAGCGGGTCGCGCCGACCATCGCCGGACAATCTCGGCAACCACGGCCGCCCCGGCATTCTCCATGAGCACAATGCCTGGTGTGCCGGCGGCAATGGTTGCGGCATCGGCTTGCCCCATCTGCTCCACGGTCAGGAGCGGCGTCGGCCAAGCGGCATGCTGATCGCCAAACAGGCTATGTTGTGCATGGGTCATCTGCAGTTACTCAAGGTTCCGGAAACCGGCTGATATACACCTGCAACTATTGCACGACGTATCGAGCGGACCAACCATACGGGTATCTTTTCGCGGGCCGCCGGTTCCCCTACCCTTGCACCCCTCAGATTCGCACAAGGACGACCCGAAGTATGACGCCGCCTGACCAACTCTCCTATGAGACCCTCACTGCCATCGAAATTGCCACCGCTGTAACGGATGGCTCCATGTCGGGCAAGGACGTCATCAATGCCGCGCAGGCGATCATCGAGCAGCGCGAGCCGGAAGTCGGCGCCTGGAACTATCTCGCAAGCCCGCAAGCATTGGCCAATGCCGTCGACGAAAATCGCGGTGAACCGTTCGCTGGTGTACCGGTCGCTATCAAGGACATTCTTGAAACTGCCGACATGCCGACGGCCAATGGGATCGTGGCGCAAGAAGGCCGTAAGACTTCGCAGGACGCAGCGGTGGTCCACCGGCTGCGCGCGGCCGGTGCGACGATCGTCGGCAAAACGGTAACGACCGAATGCGCTTTTGGCGCCAGCGGCAAAACGACCAATCCACACGATAAAACGCGCACGCCCGGGGGCTCTTCCAGCGGCTCAGCGGCGTCGGTCGCCGCAGGCATGGTGCCGCTAGCAGTGGGTAGCCAGACCGCCGGCTCAATCGTCCGTCCGGCGGCGTATTGCGGTGTCTGGGGAATGAAGCCGAGTTTTGGCGTCCTGCCACGAACGGGCATGCTGGCGTTGGCCCCAAGCTTCGATCACCCCGGGTTTTTCGCGCGCAGCGCAGAGGATCTGGCGCTCGCATTTGATGTCACTTCCGGTGACGACGGCGTTGACCCTGCTGTGTCCGGTTTTGCCGGCACGCAACTTCGGGCGGCCCTGGCCATGCCGGTCGCACGCCCGCGCCTCGCATTTGCCAGAACATTTGCGTGGGAGGACATGGATGGCGATGCGGCTCAACGACTAGAGAAAATCGCGCATCAGCTACAGGCGGAAGAGCTTCCATTGGGGTTGGAATTTGACATCGTGCCGGAGGCTCATCGTGTCGTGCTCATGGGCGAGGCCGCGCATTCCCTTAAGGCGATCTACGACGCCGGGCCAGCCGGTGTATCGCAAATGCTACGGGAACGAATTGAAAGCGGCATGTTGATCGACCGCGATACCTACCTCACCGCCAAGGGCCAACTGGATACACTGAGATCATTATTCCGGCGTCTGCTAGCACCATTTGATGCAATCATCACGCCGGCGACATCAGGCGAAGCGCCGGTTGGTTTAGCTCATACAGGGAGCCGCAATCAGACAATGTTGTGGAGCACGTTCGGCGCACCGGCGATCAATGTGCCAGGATTAACTGGTGAAAACGGGCTGCCGCTCGGCGTGCAGGTGGTTGGCGCGCCCGGCAGCGACGGGCTGACTTTACGTGCTGCGGCCTGGGTCGCGCGGGCCATACGGGAAACTGCCGTTTGAACAATCGGGTTGTTCGGATACGGTGAAAACATTGTGAGATACGAGGCGACCTACGAATGAGATCCAACACATTTGCAACAGCCCATGCCAGCGGCGAGTCATGGCAGGACGCCGCCAATCAGTGTCTGGACCTGTTGACGAAAGACCCGCTGCCACCCGGCGGGCTGGGCCTTCTCTACATCAGCGACGTGATCGCCAACGAGATGGCGCAGGTGCTCGAACTGTTTCGCGAACGTACCGGCCTGTCCAACTGGATGGGTAGTGTTGGCATCGGCATTTGCGCGACGGGGCATGAGTATTTCGATGAACCCGCTGTCGCTGCCATGGTGGCCGACCTCGCACCGGGCGGATACCGATTGTTCGATGGCGTAGACGAGAACCTCGACAATTTTAATGCTGAGCATGGCGACTGGATCAATACAACAGGCAGCCACGTTGCCATCGTTCACGCCGACCCGCGCAATCCCGACGCAGCTGGTCTGATCGAAGATCTCGCCGATCAGCTGGAGGGGTTTCTGGTCGGTGGTTTCGTCTCATCGCGAAGTGCCATGCCGCAAATCGCCGGAGAGCAGGTCGAGGGCGGCTTGTCCGGCGCCCTGCTTGCCGACAGCGTTCCGGTCATCAGTGGCCTGACGCAAAGCTGCTTGCTGATCGGCAACAAACACACCATCACCGCCTGCGAAGAAAACGTTTTGATAGAGCTCGATGGACGCCCGGCATTGCAAGTTTTTGAAGAAGACATCGGCGAGTTAATGGCACGTGACCTTCGACGCGTCGGCGGCAGTATTTTTGCGGCACTGCCAGTGCCAGGCAGTGACACAGGGGATTATCTGGTCCGCAATCTTGTCGGCCTCGACGAACCAAATGGATTTGTCGCCATTGGCGAGCACGTCGAAGAAGGTGAGAGCGTTCAATTTTGTCGCCGCGACCCTGCGGCTGCCGCGGAAGACCTGACGCAGATGGTCACGCGCCTCAAAGAACGGGCTGGCGACACTGCCAAAGGCGCTGTCTATTTTTCCTGCCTTGCGCGCGGGCCCAATATGTTTGGCCCCGATTCCCGCGAACTGACAATCGTTCAGGAGGCGTTGGGGCCTGTGCCGTTGGTCGGATTTTTCTGCAACGGCGAAATTTCGCACGATCGGCTTTACAGCTATACCGGTGTGCTCACTCTTTTCGTCTGAGCGCCAAATCCCGACAAACTGTGTCGCCCCTCTTGAATTCGAACCCGGACTCTCCACATGAGCTTTAGCGGTTGCCAATTGTGGGGCCGCTAACAAAGCAGGCGGGGCCGCAAGGCTCTTCTGGATTATTCCAGGCCGACGCGGCTCGCGCTGATATTGCTCATTGGAGGATATCTACCATGCGGACGACGTTTGATTTTTCCCCCCTGTTCAGAACTGCTGTCGGTTACGACCGGATGACCCGGGCGCTCGATTCAGCTCAGCGAATCGATGAAGGCGAACTTTCCTATCCGCCTTACAACATCGAAAAACTTTCCGATGACGAGTACCGAATTACCATGGCCATCGCCGGCTTTACCGCCGACGACGTAGAGATTGTCGAACATGACGGTACGTTGACGGTAAAAGGAAAACCCGCGAGCCTGAACGATAGCAACGAGCAGTTATTGCATCGTGGCATCGCAGGGCGCGCTTTTGAGCGACGTTTCCAGCTTGCGGATTACGTGGAAGTTGCAGAAGCCGATCTCCAGAACGGCCTCCTGCATATTCAGCTGAAACGCAATGTGCCCGAAGAGATGAAGCCGCGGCGAGTACGTATCCAGGCCGGTGGCCGCGACGCAATTACCGACAAGGCAGCCTAAACAGACGCCGCCGCGCGGGGAAGACCTCGGGCCCCGCATAAGCGACCGTCAGATGGCAAAAGGGGCCGGCGCAAAAACGCCGGCCCCTGTTTGCGTACACGGTTCACGCAATTTGCAGGTGTTCAGGAGAACGCCTTGAAGGTGATGATCGTAAAGGTGTCGCGTACGCCGGGCAGTGTCTGGAGCTGATCATTCACGAAGTGACCTGTGTCCTGATCATTGTCCAGATACGCTTTGATCAGCAAATCATACTGGCCTGAGGTCGAGTAGATCTCGCTCACCTGCTCGATGGTCTCCACCGCTCTGTCGGCAACCTCGTAAGCTTTGCCCAACTCGCACTTCACCATCACAAAAACCGGTTTCATTAACGGTCCCCTGAGGACCCACCTGGGTCACGCATGAAGTCTGGCATATGTTCGCCCATGCCAACTACCCCGTCACGTTTTGGCTCGGACCTAGGTTTAGCTACCCGCTGACGGTCGTCCTTATTGCTCTCGGTCTGCTGGGCCGGCTTCTTTTCCGCCGGAGATTTCTCGGCGCGTCGAGGGCGCGATCTCGGCCCCCGTTCTTGCTTCTTTGGCGTATCGGAAACCGCATCCTGCTTCGGCTCTGCCGCTGGCTCAACTTCGTCCACAGGTGCCACGTTCGTGTCTACAGTCGGCACTTCGGGTTTAGCCGTGGCCGCGGGCGTCACTTTTTCAGGAGCCGGGGCCGATTTTGTTACCGCTTCAGGTGGCTCGACGGGCAGCGGCTGGCCGGTTAACCGACGGATGGAATCGACATAACGCGCATCGTCTTTGGTCACGAGTGTAATAGCAGTGCCTGTCCGTCCCGCCCGGCCCGTTCGACCAACACGATGAACGTAATCTTCCGCGTGCATCGGCACATCAAAATTGAATACATGCGAGACGTTTTCGATATCGAGGCCGCGCCCGGCGACGTCACTTGACACCAGCAATGTCACTTTGCCGGACTTGAACGATTCCAGCATTTCACTGCGTTTGTATTGTGCCATGTCACCATGCAGGCCACCGGCGTTGAGCCCGAACCGTTGCAGCGCTTCGCTCAGCGTCGCTACATCGCGCTTGCGATTGCAGAAGATAATGGCGGTTTGGACATTTTTTTGCTTGATGAGGTCTCGCAGCAATTTCGTTTTATCGCGTTGCGTAACCGAAATCATCGTGTGGGCAACGGTCAGCGCGACGGTCGCTGACGGCGACACTTTTACTTCTTTCGGGTTGATCAGAAACCTGTCGGCGAGAGACCGAATTTCCGGCCCAAGCGTCGCCGAAAAAAACAGCGTCTGGCGGATGCGTGGCAACAGACCGACAATCTTCTCGACGTCAGGGATAAACCCCATGTCGAGCATTCGATCTGCCTCATCAATTACCAGCGTTTTCACGCCGCTCATGATCACACGGCCCCGACCGAACATGTCCAGCAATCGACCTGGGGTCGCGATCAGGACATCAGGGCTCGCTTCCAACGCGCGCTCCTGATCTCCCATAGACTCACCGCCGATCAGAACCGCATGCGTAATGGAGTGCCGTTTGGAATAGGTAGTAAAGTTGCCCGCAATTTGTTGCGCCAGTTCGCGCGTAGGGGCCAGCACCAGCGCGCGCGGCATACGCGCCTTCGATGAGCCGCTTGCCAAAATATCGATCATCGGCAGCGCATAGGATGCCGTTTTGCCGGTGCCGGTCTGAGCGCCACCCAATACATCCCTGCCCATGAGCACATGGGGAATGGATTTTTCCTGAATTGGCGTGGGGTGCTCGTAACCGGCTTCTAATACCGATTCCAACAGTTCGTCGCTCAGGCCGAGGTCGGCGAATGTCGCTGATTGTTCAGTTGTCACTTCGGATTATGTTTCCTGGAAAATATTTTGGCTGAATGGAAGAACCGCTTCGGCAACAAAACGCTGGCAAACAAAGTTGCCAGCCGCGAAAACAGGTTCAACCGCGTTATCGCGCGCGGACTATCCCTCAACTGTCGCCGAAAATCAATTCGTCAGTATACTTGGGCCAAGATGGCCGGGGCGATGGGGCAACAATTCGGTCATTACCAGACTGATAAATCGGGCAAACTCGGCACTACTACTATCCGCGATATTCGCCGACTGCCCCTTGATCTCGCTTTCAAGTCGGGCACTGCTGCAAAAGGCCGCAACAACGGCACCACTACTTGATCGGGAATCAGGCCTGGGGTACTGGCCGGCGCACGCGTCATGACCGCTGTAGCCTGGCGGCGGATCGAACACGAATGTCAGATAATAAGCGCTATCCCCTGGATCTGACGCGGCCACATAAGTTCCACGCGGCGCCCAGGCCGGTTTGCCTTGCATCAGCGCAACAACACGTTCGGAAAGCGCATTTCCCTCGTTATACGGATCGCCCTGAACCACTACCGGAACCGGACCCTTCGATAGAGCGTACACCAGTTTGGTCGGGCCATAGGTCGCCCAGTCCCCGAGCACAACACGATGCATGGTGTTGCTGCTCGTGGCAGAGCATGCCGCAAGTAGCAGTACCGCGCTCAATGATACTGCAACAAATTTAGTCAGGCCTAGGCCTGAGATTCCATACGTCATACCGCGTACCTATGACTCAAACATGCGATTGCAAGTTGTTGTGGAGTCAAATGTCCAGGTTGTCGTCGCGAACAAAGGACGCGTTTTCCTGAATAAAGCGAAGGCGAAGCTCAGGTTTTTTGCCCATCAACTCCTCTACACGCCTTGCTGTCGGCACTCCCTGTTCGTCGGGAATTTCGACCCGTAGCAGGGTTCGTCCTTTGGGGTTCATGGTGGTTTCCTTAAGCTGCGCTGCCGGCATTTCACCAAGACCCTTGAAGCGGCTGATTTCTACTTTGCCGCGCCCGGAAAATTCATCCGCAAGCAGGGCGTCACGATGTGCGTCATCCATCGCATAGGCCGTCTTGGCACCTTGGGCCAGACGGAATAGCGGTGGCTGAGCCAAAAACAAGTGACCATTTTCGATGAGCATTGGCATTTCGCGATAGAAGAACGTCATCAACAGCGCCGCGATATGCGCGCCATCCACATCGGCATCGGTCATGATGATAATGCGCTCATACCGAAGGGCCTCATCGGTATAGCGCTCTCGCACGCCGCACCCGAGCGCCAATGCCAGGTCGTTCAATTCCTGGTTGGCTCTGATCTTGTCCGCACTGGCACTTGCGACGTTGAGAATTTTGCCGCGCAGCGGCAGCACAGCCTGGGTCTCGCGCATCCGCGCCTGTTTGGCCGAGCCACCAGCTGAATCACCCTCCACGATAAACAGCTCCGTGCCCTCGGCCGTACTACGTGAGCAATCCGACAATTTTCCCGGCAACCGCAATTTGCGCGCCGCACGCTTGCGGGAGACCTCTTTTTCCTTGCGCCGCCGAAGACGCTCGTCGGCACGCTCAATCGCCCGTGCCAGCAGAACGTTGGCTGTTGACGGGTCAGCTGAGAGCCAATGGTCAAAGTGGTCGCGAAGTGCGCCTTCTACCAACCGTGAGGCGTCACTCGAAGTCAGTTTCTCTTTCGTTTGACCCTGAAATTCCGGCTCGCGAATAAACAGCGACAAAATCATCACTGCCCCACCGGTCAGATCCTCTGCGGTCACCTGCGTCGCACGTTTATTGCCAACCAGCTCGCCATAAGCCCGCACACCTTTTAGCAACGCTGTGCGCATGCCGGCTTCGTGGGTGCCACCGTCACGTGTCGCAATGGTGTTGCAATGAGAAGCGACAAACGGCTCTTCATCCAATGGCCAGGCGATGGCCCATTCCACTTTGCCCTTGTCGCCGGAGAACTTGGCTTCACCCAGAAATGGCTTTGGTGTGATGGTCTGTCGCTTGCTCAGGGTGCCGCTCAAATAATCAGCGAGCCCATTCACAAAACAAAGCGTCTCTTTTTCCGGCGGCGCGCCAGGGTCGTCATCCGACCGCAACGAGGCATCGCAGTTCCAGCGGATTTCTATGCCATGGAAAAGGTATGCCTTGTCTTTGGCCATCCGATAAACGCGGGCCGGTTTAAGCCTCGCATTTTCACCAAATATCTCCGGGTCGGGATGAAAAGTGATCTGTGTGCCACGCCGGTTTTTGACGGCCCCAACCTTTTCCAATTTACCACTGGCGACACCGCGGGAAAATGCCAAGCGATACAGTATTTGGTCGCGCGCTACTTCTACCAGAAGAGAATCCGACAGCGCGTTGACAACCGATATGCCGACGCCGTTCAGCCCGCCCGAAGTGTTGTAGGCTTTGCTGCTGAATTTGCCGCCGGAATGAAGGGTCGTAAGGATGACCTCCAACGCCGACTTGTCCTTGAATTTTGGGTGACGATCAACCGGAATACCCCGCCCGTTGTCACGGACAGTGACTGAACCATCAGCCTCAAGGTGCATTTCGATCCACGTCGCATGGCCGGCGATGGCCTCGTCCATGGCGTTGTCGAGGACTTCGGCGACCAGATGATGGAGTGCCCGCTCGTCGGTGCCGCCAATGTACATGCCGGGCCGCCGGCGCACTGGCTCGAGCCCCTCAAGAACTTCAATATCCTTGGCCGTATAATCCTGCTCAGCCGGGCGAGCGGAACTGCTGCTACGACGGCGCGCCTTCGGCGCCGCTTTATCTTCAAAATCAAACAGGTCCTGTGCTTTTGCCATCGTCCGCCATAACCGCGTCTAGGTATTGAGCCCCCTGTATACGGTATGCCTTCGTGAGCACACAACCAGATACGGTATGGAGCGACGGGATAGAAGCGTGATACCCTGCCGCGCGAGCAAGGAGGTTCCGCTATGCCCCTGAGAGTTCAGGTCTATTCCGATTACGTCTGCCCCTACTGCTTTCTGGCCGAGGGCCCGTTGCAGGAGGCGGTGAAGCGAATGGACGGTCGCGTTGAAGTTGAATGGATGCCATTTGAGCTCCGCCCGCACCCGACGCCAACCCTTGAGCCGGAAGGTGACTATCTACAGGACGGTTGGGCCAAGTCGGTTTACCCCATGGCTGAACAGATGGGGGTAAAGATCGTATTACCCAGTGTCTCCCCCCAGCCCTATTCACGCCTGGCCTTCGAAGGCTCTCTGTTTGCCCGTGAACAAGGCAAGGCCGACGCCTGGAACCATCGAATGTTCACCGCCTTTTTTCAGGACGACCTTGATATTGGCGAGATCGATGTGCTCGCAACCTGCGCCGAGGAAATTGGCCTAAACCCGGACGCGCTGCGTGCGGCTCTCACTGGTGGCACCTATCACGATGTTTGTGGCGATCTCCTTTCACAATCCAGGGCAATCGGCATTTCATCCGTGCCCACCTTTGTATTGGCGGAGCGTTGGGGCATTCCCGGCATGACAGATGCCGACACTCTCGTCGGCGCGTTCGAGCGCGCTCTAAGTGAGCTCGACAAATTGGACGCAAACGCCAACGACGGCGACGCCTAACAATTTTCGTGCTCTAGGAACGAGCCCATGCTGACGTATCTTCGTCGCCCGCCAACCGCGCTGGTCGTTGTCGCCGCCGCAACGCTCATCCTCGCGATCAGTATTGGTGTGCGCGCGAGCTTCGGCCTTTATCTCGAACCCATCGGCACGGCGCTCCACCTGCCTCGCGAAACATTTTCACTGGCCATCGCAATCCAGATGCTCGCCTGGGGCGCGGGCCAGCCGATCTTCGGCGCAATGGCTGACCGCTTCGGGTCCGCCCGGATCGTTGTGCTGGGTGCTGTCCTTTATGTTGGCGGGCTATTGGTCATGGCCTTCGCCACCGGACCTTGGGGTCTGCATGCGGGTACCGGCCTGCTGGTCGGTCTCGGGACAAGTGCGGCCGGTTTTGCCGTTGTGCTTGGCCCGGTCGGGCGTGCCGTCGCGCCGGAACGACGCAGCTTCGTCCTCGGTATTGCCTCCGCCGGTGGCTCGTTTGGCCAGTTCACCATGGCACTGGTCAGCGGCTGGTTGATTGATGTTGAAGGCTGGTCTGGCGCGCTCCTGATTCTCGCGGTAATTGTCGCATTTGCGGCTCTGCTGGCGTTTGGTCTGCGGGGACGACCGGGTATTATTGAAGATGAACCCCCACAGAAATTGTCCCAGGCGCTCCGCGAAGCCGGTGGCCAAAGTGGATATTGGCTGCTGGCCCTCGGGTTCTTCGTGTGCGGATTTCACGTCGCATTCATTAGTGTTCAT